>NZ_JAJUJR010000013.1 GCF_029265225.1 Sedimentibacter sp. | reverse complement strand
CATAAGAGTGGAAAAAGGAAAAGTGACAGGGGTTGAAACAAACAAGGGATTCATATCAACAAATATAGTAGTCAATGCAGCCAATGCATATTCAAAAAATCTCTGCAACATGGTTAACATTGATGTTCCTGTTTATTCCGAAAGGCACCAGATACTGGTTACAGAACCTGTGGAGCCCATGCAGGGACCAATGGTAATGGCATTCGGCCTTAATTTATATGTGCAGCAGTCTCCGGAAGGTTCATTCATTATGGGAAGAGGAGACGCCAATGAGCCAAGGGATTTGAGAATAACATCCAGCTGGCATTTCATAGAAGAAATGGCAAAGACAATCGACATGGTTCTTCCACCGATTTCACAATTAAGAGTCATCAGGCAGTGGGCAGGACTTTACAACATGACTCCGGATAAACAACCGATTTATGACAAATCACAGGAAATTGAAGGCTTTTACATTGCAGTGGGCTTCAGCGGACACGGATTCATGTTTGGACCAATAACCGGAATTGTAATGTCTGAAATGATACTGGGAGAGAAACCTACAATTGACGTGAGCATGCTGAATTTGAACCGCTTTAAAACAGGGAAGCTTCTTCTGGAACCGTCTGTTGTTTAACAAAATAATATTTAAACAAGACAGCGTTTACCTTGTTGCTTTTTATGCAATGTAATACTATAATATCATTATGGTTAAAAATAAAGAGGGGATGTGCATGATGAGAAAAAAATACCTGGATAAGCTTGTGGAAATACTCAATAAGAAAAACATGGATGCCATACTAATAGCTCCATCTGAAGAAATGGAATTTATAATGGGGCATAACACACATTTGTGTGAAAGGTTTCAGGCTTTGATAATCAAAAATGACGGAACATATTTTTACATATGCAATTTACTGACTGTTGATGAAGTTCAATCGGTACTTGGTCCTGATGTAAAGGTATACGGATGGTTTGACGGAGATCTGTTCACAGACACCGTAAAAAAAGCATTTGAGGAAAATAACCTGATTGGAAAAACCATCGGAGTAAACTCAACAGAAAGAGCATTCCTGATTCTTCAGATAATGGAAGCAGTTGACGTTAAGTTTGTAAATGGAAAGCCACTGCTTGAAGAAATGAGAATGATCAAGGATGAGGAAGAACTGGAAAACTTAAGAACAGCAGCAAGAATAACTGATGAATCTTACACAGAGCTTTTGAAATTCATAAAGCCCGGCATCAAGGAAGCTGACATTGCCAGAAAAATGAATGAAATATTCAAGGAAAAAGGCGCTGATGAAGGATTTACGATGGTGTGCTCGGGGCCTAACTCCTCATACCCGCACTACAACAGCGACCAGAGAGTAATTCAGGAAAAAGACGTTATTGTTCTTGACTGGGGCTGCAAGTACAACGACATGTGTGCAGACATGTCAAGGACAGTATTTGTAGGAGATATAACCGAAGAAGAAAGACGCGTTTATGAAATAGTACGTGCATCCCAGGAAGCAGGGGAAAATGCTGCTGTCAACGGAGCATTCATTCCTGATGTTGACAGGGCTGCCAGAGAAATAATTCAAAATTCCGGCTATGGAGATTATTTCTTCACAAGGCTTGGACATGGCATAGGATATTCTGTTCATGAAGCTCCGGACATAAAGAAAAGCAATGAAAGAAAGCTTGAAAAAGGCATGGTGTTCAGCATTGAGCCCGGCATTTACATGGCAGGAAAATTTGGCATGCGTATTGAAAACATAGTTGCTGTAACAGAAGACGGCAATGAAGTTTTAAATAAGGCTTCAAAGGAAATAATGATAATTAAAAATTGAGAGAAATTAGGCTATGCCTAATTTTTTTCAGTTGAATTGCAGGAGAATCTAATGAAGAAGACATTGGCAATAGTGAGTTACAGCATGGAATCGGTCAACTCCTATTACGAACAGATAATCAGCTTGTTTCAGGACAACATAATCGTGAATAAAATATGCATTGACGATTTAGACATGGAAAAAGACATAAAAGCAGATGTAATCCTTGTGCCTTCCTTTGACATGTTCGAAAAAATAAAAAACAACATAAACAAGGAATCTGGACTTATTTTTGCAGCAAGAACAATTTCCAAATCAGGAATGGATTTAATCAGAAAAATCAAGACCGGCACTGAGGTTGTTCTTATTGATGAAAGTCCTGAGATGGCTGAACAGATAATTACCGTATTGTACCAGCTTGGTGTAAGGCATATTAAGCTTCAGTCTTACTGGAACACAGACAGGAGTAAATTGCATGACAAGACGGCAATAATCCTTGGGCAGACTGCATTTGTTCCTGATGATGTAAAAAACATTGTCAACATAGGCAACAGCCTTCTTGATATAAACTCCATACTTGATCTGGGAGACAGGTTTGACTTGTTTCCTCTTCTTGACAAGCAGGACATCATAAGAACATATGAAGAAATAGAACCTTCAAACGTGGGACTGTTAAAAATTCTTGGACTTACAAACAGCAGAGAAAGCCAGCTAGAAATTCTTCTTCAGTTCATCGATGCAGGAGTAATAGGGATTGGATTTGACGGCAATGTATTTTTGTACAATGAAAATGCCAAGAAAATAATCGGACTTGAAGACGAACAGGTAATCAACGAAGACGGTATAAAATTATTTGAGCAGATACCTTTTGAACAGGTTCTTAAAACCATGAAGTCAGAAGAAGAAAAGCTTGTGAAGATAAACGGCTATGATGTTGTTGCCACAGTAAACCCAATCAGGCATTCAGGCAAGCTTTACGGTGCAGTTGCAATCATAAGAAAATATGTGGATATGGAAAAACAGGAACACATATTAAGACGTCAGCTCATAGGTCACGGTCACAACGCCAAGTACAATTTTGACGACATCATCGGAGAAAGCAATTCCATAAATGAATGCAAAAGCATTGCAAAAAGAATGTCGAAATCTGAATCATCAATACTTGTCACAGGAGAAACAGGAACAGGCAAGGAACTTTTTTCTCAGGCCATACACAACAATTCCAAAAGAAAAAAATATCAGTTTGTTGCTGTTAACTGCGGAGCATTCCCTGAAAATCTTCTTGAAAGCGAATTGTTCGGATATGAGGAAGGAGCATTTACAGGAGCAAGAAAAGGAGGAAAGCCGGGACTTTTTGAGCTTGCCCACAAGGGAACTTTATTTCTTGACGAAATAACTGAAATGCCTATGAACCTTCAGGTGAAGCTCCTAAGAGCATTGCAGGAAAGGCAGATTGTAAGAATAGGCGGTGACAGGCTCATTGATGTTGATATAAGAGTCATTGCTGCCACAAACAAGGACATAAAAAAACTTGTGTCACAAGGTGATTTCAGACAGGATCTGTTTTACAGGCTTAATGTGCTTCCCCTTAAAATTCCGCCTCTTCGTGACCGCAAGGAAGACATTTTGTTTCTTGCAGAATACATCAAAAAACAGTTCAAAAGCAATTTCTCCTTTACTGATGAGGCAAAAGATATGCTCATAGAATATGACTGGAGCGGCAATGTGAGAGAACTGAGAAACTGCGTGGAGTATCTTGTGAACCTTGATTTGGACACCATAGATTCAAAGGACCTTCCCTTTGACCTGCACGACTATTTCAGCAGCGAAGATGATGGCTCCCAGCAGGATGTCATGGTTGAGTTTCTGGAAACAGCAGGAAACAACATACGAAAATATATTTTCGTTCTGGAAGAGCTTGAAAAGGGATATTTAAGCAGCAAGAGGCTCGGAAGAAGAAGCATATCCGAAGCGGCAAGGAAAAAAGGCGTGTTCATAAGCGAGCAGGAAATAAGGACCATTCTATTAAATCTTGAAAGGTTTTCCATGGCTGAAATTTATAAGGGAAGAAGCGGAACACTTATTACAGAAGCCGGAAGGCAGACCTTGAAGCACCTTACAGCAAGCCAGAACAGGTAGATCATGGAACCGTTCATAAAATTAACTTGTAAATTATTTTCAAACTCTTTATAATGGAATTATTATAGGCTAAAGGAGAGGGAAATGGATTTTTATAAAACAGCATTAGAGCTGCATGAAAACAATGTGGTTGTTGATACCCACCTGGACCTTGCGGGGGAAATATACAACAGATATATGGCCGGAGAAAAAGAAGTAATTAAAAACAGATACCTTGATAATTTTAAAAAGGGCGGATTTAATATAATTGTGTCATCTTTGTATATTGATGATATGTTTTTGCCTGAGCTAGGACTGAAGACTGCACTGGGGCAAATAAGCTCCATCATGGAAGATGTGGAATCATGCAATGGTGAAGTTTTTTTAGTCAGGAATAAGGCGGACCTTCTGAGGGCAGTGAAAGAAAACAAAGTCGGAATAATTTTATCATTTGAAGGACTGGAACCAATTGGGAAGGACCTTGGTCTTTTAAGAATTTTCTATGAACTTGGACTGAGGGCGGCGGGTCTTGTATGGAGCAGAAGAAACTTTGTGGCTGACGGATGCAGCTTCAACCCTGTAGAAGAAGGACAAAGGGGAGGTCTCACAAAATTCGGCGTAGAAGTTGTGAAAAAAATGGAAGAAATGAACATGCTGATAGATGTGAGCCACTTAAACGATGAAGGATTCTGGGATGTTGTGAAATTTACAAGCAAACCTTTCATAGCTTCTCATTCATGTGCAAGAAGTCTTCACGGAAGAATGCGCAATCTTACAGACGAACAAATTAAAATTATTGCTGAAAGAAACGGCGTAATAGGAATAAATGCTTATAAAAATATAGCAGGAGTAAAAGAAGGGGAAGATCCAATCAAAAAGCTTGCAGACCACATTGAATACATGGTTAATCTTGTGGGACCAAGACATGTGGGTTATGGATTTGATCTGTGCAACAGCTATTATGACAGCGAACTGAAATTTAAGTTTGAGCCCCACAACAGCGACAGCCTTGATTCTCACAAGGATGCAGTATTACTTACACAAGAGCTTTTAAAAAGAGGAATGTCAACAGAAGATGCTAAACTTGTAATAGGCGGAAACTTTTTAAGGATTTTTAATGACATACTTCAGTAAAAAAATTAATTACAATCAATTTTAGTTATATAGCGTATTAAGAAAGGTAAAAATAAGATGAAGTATTTTGTTAAAGAGTGGGTTGTGCCGATTGCAATTGCTCTGGTAATTGTATTATTTCTGAATAAATTCGTGTTCATACTGGTAACGGTGCCTACAGGTTCCATGGAAGACACCATAATTCCCGGTGACAGGCTTTATGTCAATGAACTTTTTGATGTTAAAGATGCGGTGCGGGGTGATATTCTTGTTTTCAAATCAGAAGAGCTGGACAACAAGAGACTTGTTAAAAGACTTATAGGGCTTCCCGGAGACACTGTTGAAATAACTTCAAACAGCGAAGTATATGTAAACAATGAGAAGCTTGATGAACCATATGCCGTTTCATGGGAAGGCGAAGCTAAGACTTTTAAGGTTCCTGAAAATTCTTACTTCTTCCTTGGGGATAATAGACCAATATCCTATGATGCAAGGTATTGGGAAAATCCATACATCGATGAAAGCAAGATAATAGGCAAAGTATTGTTCAGGTTTTTTCCGTTTAACAGAGTGGGAAAAGTGGAATAATCAATTAATAATTAAGAGTTAAGAGTTAAGAATTAAAGGAAGGAAATATTGGAGTTCCAATATTTCCACTTTAATTGTTTATATAATTAATGAAAATTGAGGAGGAAATATGGAAAGAATTTTAGAAGGTCTTGAACCGGAAAGAGTGTTTTATTATTTTGAAGAAATATCAAGGATTCCGCGAGGTTCAGGAAACGAAAAGCAGGTATCAGACTATCTCTTTAATTTGGCTAAAAGCAAGGGTTGGGAAGTAATTCAGGACAAGAATCTGAACATTATAATAAAAAAACCAGCATCAAAAGGTTATGAAAATTCACCGGTGGTAATGCTTCAAGGGCATATGGACATGGTTTGTGAAAAAAATGAAAACGTTGTCCATGATTTTGAAAAAGATCCTTTGAAACTGAGAATAATTGATGGCTATGTTTATGCTACAGAAACAACATTGGGTGCTGACAATGGTATTGCTGTGGCTATGTGCCTTGCTATTATGGAATCAGATGTGTTGAAGCATCCTGCACTTGAAATTCTTATAACAACTGATGAAGAAAAGGGAATGACAGGTGCTCAAAATGTTGACGGATCATTGTTTAAGAGCAAGTATCTTTTGAATCTGGACAGTGAAAATGAAGGATCTTTCACTGCAGGATGTGCAGGTGGCTGCGAAGTTGTATTTAAAATTCCTGTGTCATATCACAACGTAAAAAACAAGGCTTACAAACTGATGGTAAAAGGTCTTTCGGGCGGCCATTCAGGAGTCGATGCAGACAAGGAAAGAGGAAATGCCAACAAAATATTGGCCAGAGTGCTGTATGATTTGTTTGATTATGTTGATCTGGTAAGCATAGAAGGCGGTTCAAAAACAAACGCCATTCCAAGAGAAGCTCATGCAATAATAAATATTGAATACCTTGACCAGGTAAATAATATAATAGAATTATGGAACGGGATTCTAAAAAATGAATATGCGTTTACTGATCCATCAATAGAAGTAATACTGGCAGACACCGATACTGAAAGATATCCTCTTGAAAAAAATCTGTTCAATAAAATAATTTCTGCCATAAACCTGATACCAAACGGTGTATTGTCAAGAAGCACTGCAATTGATCTTGTAATTAGCTCAAACAACCTGGGGGTTGTTACAACAAAAGAAGATTACGTGTATCTTTACTGCCATTCAAGAAGTTCAGTGGCAACACTCCTTGCAAACGGATTTGTTCCTGCCATGAAGCAGCTGGGAGAAGCTTTGTCTGTGGAATGTGAAACAGGAGCCATGTATCCGGGATGGGAATATGCAAAGGAATCAAAAATAAGAGAAATATGCATGGAAACATATGAGGAAATGTTTGGAAAGAAACCAACGGTTGGAGCTATACATGCAGGTCTTGAATGCGGACTTTTAATGGGCAAAATATCAAATCTTGATGCCATTTCCATGGGCCCTGACGCATGTGACGCCCACTCTCCAAATGAACATGTGAGCATAAAATCCACTGAAAATATTTACAATTTGGTGTGCAGGATACTAGAAAAAATTAAATAAAATTGCATATACAATTTGCTTAAATTTTTCAGCAATTAATAATATTATGTATTTGATTACGAAAAATTTGTAAAAAAAAGCAAGCCATGTTTTTACATTGATTACAAAAAATGAATTATGAATGTAAGAAACATGCTTGTTTTTTTAAGTAAATTCATCATAAAATGAATAAATAAACAATTGAATTTTGCTTTTAAAAGGCTAAATATACAGCGATTAGTTGGAAATAAAAGCGTTATCCTGGTTATGAAAAACGATTTCTTACATAATTAAACAAAACTGGCATATAAATAAATCTGTTGTAATTGTAAAATATTTATGATATAATTATTTAAACATTTTGTTAAGAGAGGAGAAAATAAAGTGGCAAAATATATAGTAAAAAGAATTATTTCAGCAATAATTACTATATGGTTTATTATGACTTTGACCTTTATTCTGATGAACAGCATCCCCGGGGACCCTATGTCCATGGGTAAGGCTTTACAGCCAGAGGTTGAAGCGGCAGTTAGGGCTAAATATGGTTTAGACAAGCCTTTAATTGAACAATATTTAACTTATTTAAAAAACTATACTCATGGTGATTTTGGTGTTTCCTTCCAGAAAATAGGACTCACTACAAATAGAATTATTGCCGATGGGTTCCCGTATTCATTGAAAATAGGAGGTTGGTCTTCACTTTTCATAATAATTGCGGGTATAGGGTTTGGAATAATATCAGCACTTAAGCAAAATAAGGTTCCAGACAGAGTTATGATGATTGTTTCAACGCTGGGAGCGACAGTTCCAAGTTTTGTTTTCGCAACAATGTTCCTTTATGTGTTTAACAGAAAATTAGGATGGGTTCCTTCTTTCGGAGCCGGCACATGGAAACATTATATAGGTCCTGTACTTTGCATTGGAATGTTTTCTCTTGCATATGTAACCAGACTTACAAGAACATCAGTTCTTGACGTCTTGCAACAGGATTATATTAGGACAGCAAGAGCAAAAGGATTGTCAGAAGGCGTTGTTATTATAAAGCATGCGCTTAGAAATGCATTGATACCGGTAGTTACCTACCTTGGACCTATGATTGCCAGCCTTATAACAGGATCATTTGTTGTAGAGAAGGTTTTTGGTATCGCAGGAATAGGATCATTGTTTACAACAAGCATTACTAACAGGGACTATACCTTAATAATGGGTATTACCGTATTCTTCGGAGTATTTATAGTAATAGCTACTTTGATAGTGGACGTACTTTATGTATTTATTGATCCGCGTATAAAATATGATTAGGAGGAATATGATATAATGGAAAATATTAAAATGTCTCCTGATATGTGGACACCCTTGGAGAAGCATGAAAAAGATGCGGAGAAGGTATCAAGACAAAGTCTTACATTTTGGCAGGATGCAAAGAGAAGACTTAAAGAAAACAAGGTTGCAATGGTTTCATTGGTGGCAATTGTAATTGTCATATTAGCCTGCGTTGTTGTTCCTGTTTTTTATCCAATAACATTTGAAGATCAGATATTGGATTTTGCCAACATAGGAATAATGATGGATATTTATGAAGTTGACGGCAGCTATTTTTATATGAACGGTGAGTATTATCTTATTGATGTGACGCCAGACGGAAAATTGCTTCAGAAGCATCCGCTTGTTAAAGATGATACTGCCAATAAACGATATATTTATGACTTCAACGGTAAGGAAGTAATAGTTGATTACAGCCCTTACTTCAATGCTAAAGTTGAATACATGAATCTGGAAAAGAAAGCAAAGAAAGATTCTTCCATAGATCTTACAGAAGCAAAGTTCAATTTGGACAATGCAAAGAAAGTTGAAATCAAAGCTGGAGATGAAGTGTTAAATTCTGTTGACAGAGTTCACAACAAAACTTATATTCTCGGAACGGACAACCTTGGAAGGGACATGTTCATAAGACTTCTCCACGGCGGACGTATTTCATTAATAGTAGGTTTCGTTGCAGCTTTCGTAAACCTTATTATAGGAGTTTTGTACGGCGGTATTGCAGGATATGTTGGAGGCAAGGCTGACAATGTAATGATGCGTATAGTCGATGTTATAAGTGCAATTCCAACACTGTTATATGTTATATTGCTCATGGTTGTTATGGGAAACGGTATGATGCCTATTATCATAGCACTGAGTATAACTTACTGGCTTTCTATGGCCAGATTGGTAAGAGGACAGGTTCTTGGTCTTAAGGAACAGGAATTTGTGCTGGCAGCACAGTCTTTGGGAGCATCAACAAAAAGAATAATGTTAAGACATCTTGTTCCGAACATGATGGGACCGATAATGGTATCAGCAACAATGCAAATTCCAAGTGCAATATTCACAGAAGCTTTCTTAAGTTTCGTTGGATTGGGAGTTTCAGCTCCGCAGGCATCCTGGGGTTCACTTTGCAACGATGCATTGCTGACATACATGACATATCCATATCAGTTGTTCCTGCCGGCATTTGCAATATCTATAACTATATTGGCATTTAACTTGTTCAGCGATGGTCTTAGAGATGCTCTTGACCCAAAACAAAGAAAGTAAAGTGAGGTGTAAAAAATGTCAGATAAATTATTAGAAGTTAAAGATTTAAGAACATCTTTTTTCACTCACTTAGGCGAAGTAAAAGCAATAAGAGGCATAAGTTTTGACGTTGAAAAAGGTGAATCAATAGGAATAGTTGGAGAATCAGGAAGCGGAAAGAGCGTTACTTCTCTTTCTATAATGAAGCTTCTTCTTTATCCGGGAAAAATCGTAGGCGGAGAAATTCTGTTTAACGGTGAAGATTTAGTTAAGAAAACAAATAAGGACATGATGGCTATCAGAGGAAATGAAATAGCAATGATATTCCAGGACCCTATGACATCATTAAACCCCGTTTATACCATAGGGGATCAAATTGCTGAAGCAATTATTAAACATCAGAAATTATCAAGAAAAGATGCTCATGAAAAAGCATTGGAAATGCTGAAGCTTGTTAATATACCTGACCCTGAGAAGAGAATTCACAATTTTCCTCATGAGTTTTCAGGCGGTATGAGACAAAGAGCCATGATAGCAATTGCATTATCATGCGAACCTCAGCTGTTGATAGCAGACGAGCCTACTACTGCTCTTGACGTAACAATTCAGGCTCAGATACTTGATCTTATGAAGAGTCTGAATGCAAAACTTGACACTTCAACAATGCTCATTACTCACGATTTGGGAGTTGTTGCTGATGTATGTTCAAGAGTTGTGGTTATGTATGGCGGACTTATAATGGAAAAGGGCTCCATCAGAGACATCTACTATGAGCCTGGACATCCGTATACAATGGGATTGTTAAAATCAATACCTAAAGTTGCTTCTGACGAAAAACAAAGGCTTATACCAATACCTGGAACTCCTCCGGATTTATTGAATCCTCCAACAGGATGTCCATTCTATGCAAGGTGTGAATATGCAATGCGCATATGCAACACTCAGCAGCCTCCGTATTTCAAGTCAGAAAACGGAAAACACGAATCAATGTGCTGGTTACTTCACCCGGATGCACCAAAGAATGAAAAATATGAACAATTGAAGGGGGGAGTAAGAATTGGAAAATAACAAAAATGATATTTTGGTTGAAGTTAAAAACCTTAAAAAGCATTTTTTCAAAAATAAAGGGATTATAAGAAAACACTATGAAATAACAAAAGCAGTTGACGATGTTTCCTTCTACATCAGGAAAGGTGAAACATTGGGACTGGTTGGAGAATCAGGCTGCGGAAAATCAACAACAGGCAGGACTGTATTGAGACTTTATGAGCCTACTGCAGGACAAATTCTTTACAACGGTGTTGACATTGCAGGCATGAACAGAGAACAGCTCATGCCTTACAGAAAGAAAATGCAGATGATTTTCCAGGATCCGTATGCATCATTAAATGCCAGAATGACTGTTGCCGACATAATCGGAGAGCCTATGGATATTCACAATCTTGCTCACGGAAAAGAAAGACAGGAGAAAATATTTGAACTTCTTGACACTGTAGGTCTGAACAAGGACCATGCTGCCCGTTATCCTCATGAGTTTTCAGGAGGACAAAGACAGCGTATAGGAATAGCTAGATCCCTGGCTGTTGACCCTGAGTTCATCATATGCGACGAACCTATATCTGCACTTGACGTATCAATTCAGGCACAGGTTGTAAACATGCTTGAAGATTTACAGGAACAAAGAGGACTCACTTATTTGTTCATTGCTCATGATTTGTCAATGGTTAAACATATTTCTGACAGAGTAGGCGTTATGTATCTTGGAAGTCTTGTTGAAGTTGCATCAAGCAAAGAGTTGTACAAGAATCCTGTTCATCCATACACTCAGGCTTTGTTGTCATCTATTCCGATACCGGATCCAGACATAGCAGAAGCTTCTCAGAGAATTGTACTGGAAGGAGATGTTCCAAGCCCTGTAAATCCTCCTTCAGGATGTAAGTTCAGAACAAGGTGCAAGTATGCATCTGAAAGATGTAAAGAAGAAGATCCGAAGCTCAGAGACATTGGCGGCGAACATTTCGTTGCTTGCCATCTTCTGGATAAATAATTGATATTTTGCCCTTCCGGCAATGTGAAAAGAGTAACTCTTGACATATTGCCGAAAAAGGGTGATAATATAAAATGCAGGTAACGATTACCTGCAAATACATAATTTTTTTGGAGGGATTTTATGTTAAAAAGAGTATTATCATTATTGCTAGTACTTGCAATGGTATTCTCTATATCAGTAGGCTGCGCTAAGCAAGAACCAGCACCAGCTGAAGAGAAACCGGCAGAAGAGACACCAGCAGCAGAACAACCAGCTGGAGAAGAAGATTATCTTGTATGGAACATCGCAGTTGACCCACAGACTTGGGACCCAACATTGAACAGCGCATCTGACGGCGGACACATTATCCAAAATATGTTCGAAGGTTTGACAAAAGAGACTTCTGAAGGAATAGAAGCTGCTGCAGCTGAATCTTGGGATATAACAAATGATGGCAAGACTTATACTTTCCATTTAAGAGATGGTTTGAAATGGTCTGACGGACAGCCTGTAACAGCTAAGGACTTCGAATATGCTTGGAAAAGAGCATGCGATCCTGCAGTTGCATCTGACTATTCATTCCTTGTAACTACTTACTTAGTAGGCGGAGCTGAATATTTCAACGGAACTGGAACTATTGATCAAATAGGCGTTAAAGCAATTGATGACAAGACATTGGAAGTTAACCTGAAATTCCCTGTTGCTTACTTCTTAAGCTTGACTTCATTCTATACTTACATGCCAGTAAGACAAGACATAGTTGAAGCTAACGGCGAAGGTTGGGAAAAGAATCCTGAAACTTGTATTTCTAACGGAGCTTTCAAACTTACTGAATACCAGACTGGTTCTCACCTGACAATGGTTAAGAACGATAATTACTGGGATGCAGCAAATGTTAAACTTGCAGGTATCAAAGGTCTTATGATCGTTGAAGGAACTACAGCTCTTAACGGTTATGAAAACGGCGAAATCCAGGTTCTTGACAGCATCACTATTGAACAGATTCCAAGACTTCAAAAAGAAGATCCTAACTTTGTAATCTATCCACACATCGGAACTTACTATGTAAACTTCAACGTTGACAATGAAGTATTCAAAGATCCTAATATCAGAAAAGCTTTCTCACTTGCAATCGACAGAAAACAATTTGTTGAACAAGTTACTAAAGGCGGACAGACTCCTGCAACTGGATTTATACCTTCAGGTATGATTTATTCAGACGGATCTGACATCAGACCTCTTGATGCAAACGGAATGCCAGCACCTGAATACGGCATTGACCCAACAAAAGCAAATGTAGAAGAAGCTAAGAAATTATTAGCTGATGCTGGATATCCAGATGGAAAAGGACTTCCAAAAATTACATTCCTGTACAACACAAACGAAAACAACAAGAAAATTGCTGAAGCATTGCAAGGTATGTGGAAACAAAATCTTGGCGTAGACGTAGAACTTCTTAACCAAGACTGGGCAGTATTCCAGGAAACTAGAAGAGCAGGCGAGTACATGATGGCAAGAGGCGGCTGGTTAGGAGACTACGGCGACCCAATGACTATGCTTGACTTGTTCACAGTTGCTTCAGGAAACAACGATCCTCAGTGGAGATATGCTGAAGAGCCTAACGGAGCACCACATGACAAGACTCTGAACCCTGAATAAAAAGAATTTGAAGATGCAATAACTAAATCTCTTGTAACTTCAGGAAAAGACAGAGATGCAGCTTTAAAAGCAGCTGAAGATTCATTGATGAACAACATGGTAGTAGCACCAATTTACTACTATACATTTACAACAATAGTTGACTCAGCTAAGGTTGAAGGTGTTGAACTCACATTGACAAACAAATGGGACTTCACACATGCTGAATTAGTAAAATAATAAACAATAAAGGATTGGATTCTGTAATACGGGATTCAATCCTTTTTTATTGCAACAATATAAATATCATTTGTATACAAATTTTTGTTTTAATTGTATAATTAAGACGGAGATGATTTTATGAAATACAAAATGGTTGTTCTGGATCTGGACGGCACTCTTTTAAATGACGAAAAGCAAATAAGCGAAAAAAACATTCATATTTTAAATGAGCTTCATAAGAGAGGCGTAATTGTAATAATTGCAACAGGCAGAAATTATTACATGGCAAAAAGTCTGACGGATAAGCTTCAAAGTATTTCTCCGGTCATACTGGCCAACAATGGTGCCATAATAAGAAGGTCTCACAATGATGAGCTTCTTGAGAAAAATTATCTGGACGCTGCAGCGTTTAAAAAAATATATGACGCAGGACTCAAAAGAGGGCTTAATCCTGTTGTTCACGTGGATGAGTATAAAAATGGCTACGATCTTATTTATGAATGTGAAAATTACGAGGAAACATATCTCGGTTATATAAAAAAGGACTACCCAAGAGCAAGGCTGAAGAAATTTGAAACTGATAACCTTAAAAATATTCTTGCTGTATGTTATTTTGATGAATACAGCAAGCTTTCCGACTTCAGTCTTGAAATGACGGAATTAAACAAAGGGGAGTACAATACCATATGCAACCGCAACATAAGCCAGAGGGCATTACTTGAGTTTCTACACAATGAAGGCTGCAAGTGGAAAGCTCTTCAGAAATATGTGAATGACATTAACATCAAGGCTGATGAAATAATAGCCATAGGTGATGACAATAACGACATTGAGCTCATATTAAATGCCGGAATGGGCATAGCCATGAAAAATGCAACCGAGGAATGCAAAAAAGCTTCTAAATTAATATCAAAGTTTGACAACAATAATTCGGGAGTCTACTATGTGCTTTCGGAAGTATTTGAACTGAAGTAACATGTAACAAAAATATCGGAGATTGTACATATTTCCTTCATGCTCAAAATATAATGTAATAACATTGTATTAAAAACAAGGAGGAATTATGAAAATAATAGCTGCAATAGCATCAATTCTTATTATTATCGGCGCGTTGAACTGGGGCTTGTACGGAATATCAAAAATTGATATAGTTGAAAACTTCTTTGGAGGATGGAACAGCAAAATTGGAAGAGTTGTATATATTTTAATTGGAATTGCCGGTTTGTACTCGCTTCTATACGTCATTTTCGCATAACAAAAAACATGCCTTCTGGCATGTTTTTTATTTGTATTTAGGAAAATCTTCCCATTCCAACTGCTTTTGTCATTTTGCCCATTATATTTTTGCCCTGCATGTTCTGACTGATCATTTCTACAGAGCCCAATGTTATGTGGGCTAAACCAAATCCTATGATACCATTTGTATAGGATTCCGGCAGATTTGTATTAGTATTTTTTAATGCTATTCCTGTTGCAGTTACTACTGTTCCAAGCACAGTCGGAATGATGCCTTCTTTTATATGCATTTAATGCCTCCTGAAATTTATTTGTTCACTTATTATCTGCAAAAATGAAAAATTAATTTGATTTATTTCATGGTAAAAAAGAAAAATATTAAACAACAATTGATTAAAAAGGTTAAATTATTTATAATATGATTAATATCCATAATAAAAATTAAAATTTAAATAAAGGAAAAAAATGATCAGATATAATGAATATTCAAGTTATTTAAAAGAAAAATACAAAGAAAAAGTATACAAACTTCCGGTAAACATCCCATGTACATGTCCAAACCGTGACGGCACCTTAGGTTACGGCGGATGCACTTTTTGCGCAGAAGTAGGAACAGGCTTTGAAATGCTTGACAATTCCATGAGCGTAAAAGAACAGCTCAGGACAAACATGGAATATATATCAAAAAAATACAAGGCTACAAAATTCATTGCATATTTCCAAAATTATACCAATACATACATGGAGTTTGAAAAATTCAAATCATACATTCGAGAGGCAGTCATGGAAAACATAGTTGAAATATCAGTTTCAACAAGACCTGACTGTGTTCCCGATGAGTACCTTGAATTTCTTTATGAAATAAAGGAAGAAAACGGCATAAACATTTCCATAGAACTTGGACTGCAGACTGTAAACTACCACACACTCACTGCTATTAACAGAGGACATACGCTGGCTGAATTTATAGATGCAGCCATAAGAATAAAAAAATTTGGCTTTGAAACATGTGTTCACGTCATATTAAATCTTCCTGGCGACGACATGACGGATGTTGTAGAAACAGCAAAAATATTGTCGGTTCTCAAAATAGACCAGGTGAAAGTTCATTCCCTTTATATAATGGAAAATACAGAAATGGGAAGACTGTATAAAAATGGGGAAATAAAGGTAATTACTAAAGACGAATATGTGGAGAGAGTCATCGTTTTTCTTGAGCATCTTGACAGAAATGTGGCGGTTCAAAGGCTTGTGGGAAGGGCACCAAAGGAAGATTCGCTGTTTGTGAACTGGGGAATGAGCTGGTGGAAAATCAAAGATGAAATATTAGACAAAATGGAAACAGAAAACAGGTACCAGGGAAAATTTTCATCTGCAAAAAAGTATAAAATGTAAAAATAAGTAGTGTAAACATTTTCAATTTGTGGTACAATATACTTGTAATTAACTTTATTCAAACAAATAAAAATAGGAGTGTGATTATTATGGTTCAATTGGTTTGCGGTCACAGCGGCAGTGGAAAAACGATGAGAATGATTGAAATGGCAAACAAGACTATGGATAGTATACAAGGAAAGATGGTTTTCTTGGAAGCTAACAACAGGCACATATTTGATTTGGATTACAGAATAAGATACATAAATACGAAGGAGTTTGGATTGACAAATGCTGATCAGTTTCAAGGCTTCGTATGCGGTTTAATTGCGACAGATTACGATGTAGAACAGGTTTACATAGATGGATTATATAAGATTGCTCAGGCCGGAATGGAGAATTTAGAAGCAGTTGTTGAAAGACTTGATTTTTTATCAGAAAAGTTTAATGTTAATTTTATCATGAGTGTAAATCATGATTTGGATGATATTCCAGAAACATTGAGAAATAGAGTAATAGCATAGAATATACCCACCGGGAAACCGGTGGTTTTTATTTCTCATTTATGGATGATAATACTTTCTTGGTTTTAATTGCTCTTGCTAAAAAGTACAACATCTGTTAGAATACATGTAGACAATTAGAAAGAGTGAGTTTATGAATTATTTTAAACCAAATAAGACAATATTTGATGAATTTTTTGAGCACAGAGATATGCTCATCATTCAACACATGAATGGAGATATAACAAAAAAGGAATATCTTGAGTTAAATTATAAATACATGCTTGAAAAGAACATCAAGCCTTTTCAGAGAATAGACAGCTTCGAAAAGGGAATGTACAATTACCAGTACTACAACATGCTGGCTAAGTATCACAGAATGATAGCACAGGAAATTAAGGATAAGGGAAAGCATATCAGCTTTTACAGCAAGTACCTGGAAGAAGCAGATTACTACTACAATGAAAAGGATAAGACATCTTTCAGGCTGTTAAGATATCTTCATTATGATAATGTTGAATCTTATTTTATAAAGATGGAATCTTCGGCTCTTGAAGGAAAGCTTTATGAGATAGTTCTCAAGGATTACGAATATGCAGT
>NZ_JAJUJR010000239.1 GCF_029265225.1 Sedimentibacter sp. | reverse complement strand
TCCTTTACAACATGAAGTATCTGCATGTGCCACCTTATTAAATGTTCAACCCTTTCGATGAACTTATGGTCTGTGGTGAACTCGTTTAAAAATTCCCTTGCCATTACAGCTCCAACTTTTTCATGGTCGTAAGAAGTAATTTTGCCTTTTCTTTTTTTGGTTGTGTCGGGTTTTCCTATGTCGTGAAGCAGAGCTGCCCACATAAACACCTTTTCATTTTTGCTCTTATGTTTTTCCTTGGCAGCATAATCTATTACAAGCATTGCATGGTTCCATACATTGCCTTCCGGGTGATAAACCGGCGACTGTTCGGCATATTTCATATTATATATCATATAAAACGGATGTTCCCTAAATATAGCTGTATCAGCAATGCTGTTAAAAAATTCAGAAGGTTTATCATCCATTACCAGGTGGTTGTTTATTTCATACAGTAAAATTTCTTTTGTTTCATCATCTGTTAAGTTGTAATTTAGCTCTTTTTGTTTTAGCTGCATGTTCACCTCTTCAATTTAATTATTAATTTTATCATTATTATGATGCCTCCGCAAACATAAAATATACTTTTGTATTAATGGCAGCATTTCCATTATAAATACAATTGAAATTTATATTTTTTATAATTAAATTTTCATGAAAAAGTATTACTAAGCTATTGACACTTATAGACAGCATATGTATAATAAGCTATTAAAATAAGTAATTGACAAAGGCGTCAACTTTTCATAAGTTGCGCCTTTTTTTATTGCTTTTACAGACATGGAGGAGAAATAAAATGAAATCAAAAAAAATTATTGCGTCATTGCTTGCTGTGACATTATTAGCCGGCATGGCATCAGGCCTTACAGCATGCAGTTCAAATGAAAAAGCAAGCACGGAAGAAAAAAAGGTTTTGAAAATAGGGATGGAATGTGCATATGCACCTTTTAACTGGACGCAGACAACAGATGAAAACGGTGCATTGCCCATTGCCGAAACCGGCGGATATGCAAACGGTTATGACATTATGGTCAGCAAGATGATATCAGAAGAACTTGGTTATGAAGTTGAAATTTATAAAACAGAGTGGGACAGCCTTATTCTTTCTGTGAATTCAGGAAAAATTGATGCTGTTGTTGCCGGTATGGCCATGACTGAAGAAAGAAAACAAAGCGTTGATTTCACCGATACATATTATGTTGCAGACATAGTGGCAGTAACAATGAAAGGAAGCAAGTATGAAAATGCCAAGTCATTAAAGGACCTTACAGGTGCATCTGTAACATCTCAGGTAGCAACAATCTGGTATGATACAATCGAAGATCAGTTGCAGAATGCAGACATAAAACCTCCTGTAGATTCAACACCATCTACAATCACTACTCTTACATCAGGCAAGACAGACATCATAGTAATAGACATGCCTACGGCCCTTGCAGCTCAGATGGCTAATCCGGACATGGTAATTCTGGACCTTACGGAAGGTGATTTCGACACAAGTTCTGAAGATACAGACTTTGGTATTGCTGTAAAAAAAGGAAACACAGAACTGGTTGAAGAACTGAACAAGGTAGTTTCAAAACTTACTGATGCAAAAAAAGAAGAACTCATGAAAAAAGCACTGGAAATCCAGCCACTATCATAAATATAAGCGAAAGGATCATACTATGAACTCAAATTTGCCATCAACATTCTGGGGATGGATTCCTTTCCTTTTTAACGAGTATTTGCCTATGTTTGTTAAAGGAGCAGCCATTACATTCTACATATCCGTCATTGGAACATTATTGGGATTGATAATAGGGCTTCTTGCAGGAATCATTCAGACTATTCCCGTTGAAATCAAGGATAATCCCCTTAAAAAAACTATACTTTGTGCAACGAAAGCATTATTGAAAGTTTATATCGAATTTTTCAGGGGAACACCTATGATGGTTCAAGCCATGATAGTTTATTATGGTCTCATGCAGGTTTTTCAAATTGACTTGAGCTCCATGACAGCAGGACTGCTGGTTGTATCAATCAATACAGGTGCATACATGGCAGAAACCGTAAGAGGAGGAATAATATCAATTGACGGAGGTCAGACAGAAGCTGCCAAGGCTCTGGGCATGACACACTTCAGAACAATGTATTCAATTGTCCTTCCACAGGCTTTCAGAAACATAATTCCTCAGATAGGAAACAACCTTATAACAAATATAAAGGATACATCCGTGCTGAGTGCAATAGCTGTTCCTGAACTTTTCCTGGCTGGCAAATCTGCATCAACAACATATTTCAGATACTTTGAAGTGTATTTCATCATCTGCATTGTTTATCTGACTATGACCCTTACAGTGTCAAGACTGTTGAGAATGCTTGAAAACAAGCTTGACGGACCTTCAAGCTATGAATTGGCAGAAGAGTATCAGGAAGAAATAACTGCGGACTTGAAAGAAACTTTTGTAATATAGGAGGACCCATGGAAACAAATACAATTCTGGAAATCAATCACCTGGTCAAAACCTTTGGAGACAATGAAGTTTTAAAAGACATAGATTTCTCTACAAGGGAAGGAGATGTGATTTGCATAATAGGGTCTTCCGGCTCAGGCAAATCAACTCTGTTAAGGTGCATTAACATGCTTGAAACACCCACAAGCGGTGAAATACTGCACAAAGGAAACAACATAAATGAAACGGCGCTTAAGCTAAACGAATATCGTTCAAAGGTAGGCATGGTATTCCAGTCATTCAATTTGTTCAACAACATGACTGTTCTTGAAAACTGCATGATTGGAGTTACAACAGTCAGGAAAAAAGACAGCGCATATGCAAGAATTGTTGCCATGCGTTATTTGAAGAAAGTTGGAATGGCAGCATACATAAATGCGAAGCCTCACCAGCTGAGCGGAGGCCAGAAGCAGCGTGTTGCCATAGCCAGAGCACTTGCCATGGAGCCTGAAATGATATTGTTCGATGAACCTACAAGCGCCCTGGACCCTGAAATGGTCGGTGAAGTTTTATCGGTGATGAAGACTCTGGCAAAGGAAGGAATGACCATGATTGTTGTTACTCATGAAATGGCATTTGCAAGAGATGTTTCAACAAGGGTGGTATTCATGGACAACGGGGTCATAGCAGAGGAAGGCCCTCCTGAGCAAATTTTTGCAATGCCTCAAAACCTCCGCACAAAGGAGTTTCTGTCAAGATTCATTTCTCAGTAATACCTGATGAATTTCACTTTATTAATATTTTATAATATTGACTAATCTCGTAAAAACTTATATTATTATAATGATAAAAATTAAAATAAAGCAAGAGAAGGTAATGAGATATGAAATTAGTTATAATTGAACCATTAGGAGTGGAAAAGGAAAAACTTCTTAAAATGGCAGAAGAAACTCTGGGAAACTCTTTGGAGATTGTTTACTACGACAACAGAACAACAGACACTCAAACCCTTATTGAAAGAGGAAGGGATGCTGACATAATTGCAGTTTCAAATCTGCCTTTGAACAAAGACGTGATTGAAGGATGCAGCAACTTAAAAATGCTTGCAGTAGCATTCACAGGAGTAGATCACATTGCCATGGACGCATGCAGGGAAAGAAACATAGTTGTAAGCAACTGTGCAGGATATTCAAATGCTGCAGTAAGCGACCTTGTATTCGGACTTTTGATTTCACTTTACAGAAATATAATTCCTTGCAATGAAGTTGTAAGAAAAGCAGGCACAAAAGACGGCCTTGTAGGATTTGAGCTTGAAGGAAAGAAATTCGGGGTTGTGGGAACCGGAGCCATAGGAAGCAGAGTTGCTTCAATAGCAAAAGCTTTTGGCTGCGAAGTTTATGCTTATTCTAGAACAGTTAAGGAAATGGAAGGTGTAACTTTTGTTGATTTGGATACATTGCTTTCTACATGCGATGTAGTTTCTCTTCATGTTCCTTTAAATAATGCAACAAAAGGATTGATAAACGCAGAAAAGTTATCGTTGATGAAGAAAAATGCAGTTCTTATCAACACTGCAAGAGGACCTGTTGTTGACAGCCAGGCCTTGGCAGATGCTTTAAATCAGGGCAAAATCGCAGGAGCATGCGTTGACGTGTTTGAAGTTGAGCCTCCTGTTGCCGAAAATCATCCTCTTTTGTCAGCTAAAAATCTGATTGCAACACCTCATATTGCCTTTGCAACAAAGGAAGCTTTGGTAAAAAGAGC
>NZ_JAJUJR010000055.1 GCF_029265225.1 Sedimentibacter sp. | reverse complement strand
TTGCACTGAGATACACGGCCGTCGCAGAAAACAGCAAACAGAGGTTCAAACCTTGTTCCTCTGACTATATAATCATCAAATGATTCATCAACTATTTTTGATATGTTATCGAATATACCCCTGTTGAGTACAAATGACTGGTCAAACTGGGTTGAATTTGTTATGTCAAAGTCATAGCCCCTGCTTCTGTACCATTCCGTGTATATCCTGTTAAGTGCAATGGACACTATGGCGTTAACATTGGCTCTTAGCGCGTCTTCCGGCCATGTTGGAAACAATTCACTGCTGGCAACGTTCTTTACATAGTCAATAAAGGGGATTGTCACATTTTCTGCCGGGGAATCAGGAGGTCCAAGATGGACAGTTATTGTTTCAGGTATATTTATATATGATGAGCCAGGCGGTTGAACACTCATAATGGTCCTCCACAAAAATAAAATATTTCTTAAGTAATAAAATAGTATATGTTTAATATATGCACCTGTAAACATTTGATTACTTCATAACTTTATGGCACAAAACTTTTGTATGCTATTTTTTAATTGAAAAATTTTTTTATTGATTATATTTGTTGAATCATTAAGAGATAATAACAATAAAATTCAATAAATTTAAAGGAGAAAAATATGTATAGATTTACTTTGCCCAGAGACATGTATTATGGTAAAGGTGCATTGGAACAGCTTAAAACTTTGGAAGGAAAAAGGGCAATATTAGTCATTGGCGGCGGGTCCATGAAAAAATTCGGTTTTGTGGATAAGGTTCTTGGGTATTTAAAAGAAGCAGGTATTGAAACTTCAATATTTGAAAATGTTGAGGCTGACCCTTCTGTTGAAACTGTAATGAAGGGTGCTGCTGCAATGAGAGAGTTCCAGCCCGACTGGATCATTTCGATGGGAGGAGGCTCACCCATTGATGCAGCAAAAGCCATGTGGGTTTTTTATGAGTATCCTGAAACAACATTTGAAGAAATAATTAAGCCTTTTTCATTTCCTACATTGAGAAAGAAGGCCAGGTTTCTGGCAATTCCTTCAACTTCCGGAACTGCCACAGAAGTTACGGCATTTTCAGTTATAACCGATTATTCTACAGGAATTAAATATCCTCTTGCTGACTTTAATATAACTCCTGATATTGCAATTCTGGATCCATCCCTGGCTGAAACAATGCCTCCAAAATTAACTGCACATACAGGAATGGACGCTTTGACTCATGCAATTGAAGCATATGTTTCTACATTTAACAGTCCGTTCACAGACCCTCTTGCACTTAAAGCAATCAACATGATATTTGAGTATCTGCCGGATTCCTATAAGGGAGATATTAAAGCAAGAGAGCAAATGCACTATGCCCAGTGCATGGCCGGTCAGGCTTTTACAAATGCCCTGCTTGGAATCACACATTCAATTGCCCATAAAACAGGTGCAGCTTTTTCTACAGGCCATATACCTCACGGCTGTGCAAATGCCATTTATCTTCCATATATAATTAAGTTCAATGCAAAAAATGCACAGAAACGTTATGCTGATATTGCAAGAAGCATAGGAATATCAGGAACAGATGCTGAATGTGTCAGCTCTTTGTGCTGTAAAATCGATGAATATAATGCAAAGCTTGACATACCAAGAAGCCTGAAAGAGTATGGAATCAACGAAGAAGAATTTAAAAATAAAGTTGCCAGGATTTCTGAACTGGCTATATCCGATGCATGCACAGGTTCTAATCCGAGAGACATCAATCCGGAAGAAATGGAAAAGCTGCTTACAAGCATTTATTACGGCACAGAAGTAAATATATAAATAAAATGAAGCGCCAAACAAACAGCTGTTAGTTTGACGCTTGATTTTATTTGTGGTATGCTTCACCGGAATTTATTTTAAAAGCCCTGTAAATCTGCTCAGTGAGTATTACCTTGAACAGCTGATGGGGAAATGTCATTTTTGAAAATGAAAGTTTGAAATGAGCTGCTGACAAAACTTCACCTGAGAGGCCATTGCTTCCGCCTATTATAAAAGTTATGTCGGAAGTGCCTTCTATTCCAAGCTGATTTATTTTTTGAGCCAGGTCTTCGGAGCTTAAAAGTGTTCCTTTCACATCAAGGGCTATAATGTATGAATTTTTGGGAATTTTTGAAAGTATTTTTATGCCTTCCTTTATTTTAACCTGTTCTATTTCAGCAGCAGAGAAATTTTCGTCTGCCCTTTCGTCCTGTATCACTTCTTCGCTGAATTTACAAAACTTGGACAGACGTTTTACATATTCGTTTATTGCATCTGTATAGAATTTTTCTTTAATTTTTCCTACGGATATTACTGTGATTTTCATTTTTGCCACCTTGGTATTAATTTCTATGTATCATAATATAATATTATAAGAACATATTCAAGTTTTACATCATTAAATATTTAGTAAAACGTTTACAAAATTATATTGAAAATGATTTCACAGTGTGATATAATTTTAATACTGCTATACAAATTTAACGGAGGTATGATATGAATACATTTAAAAGGATTTTATGCATTGCTTTATGTTTTTATATGCTTAATTCTCCAGCCTACGGTTTTGCTGAAACAATTGAACCTCTAGATGAATCCCAGATAAGAACTAATATTGAGGAGGAATACGGAATTAAAATTATTTATTCCCTGGAGGATAAAAATATAGATTACATGGACTGCATGCTTGTTCTTGAAAGAAGTTTACGAAGGTTTCCCGAAGGTGTAATAAAAGAAATTACAGATTATTATACTCAAAAGGGTATAGAAACAAACGTGGTAGTGAATAAGACCGAAAAGATTGCAGATTTATTTTCTGAATATGTGCTTGGGGACAAGTCGGCTACTGTATACATAAATGCACTGCAAAACAGCTTGTACAATGACGAATGTGTGGCTTCTGAAGAAAGCACTGTACATGAACTCAGTCATTTAATCAGTGATTATATGTATGAAATATACGGATATGAAAGAATGAAAAGCGACTTCTTAAAATTTAACTCTGGCTTCCAATACGGAAGTTTGGAAGAATGCAGCGATGCTTTTTTAAACAAGCATTCAGCCATGAGCTTTGAAGATGAGGTTGCAGATTTAATATGGTATACTGAAGTGCATCCTGAGTATTTAAGAACTCTGGACTGCGATGAAAAAGAAATTATTCATAAGAAAATTGAGTACCTTGCTGAAGCATTTGATCAGTGCTTTGAATCAGTTTCAGAAAATACAAGGCTTTGGATGGATGCTGTTCCACAGGAGCCTGACAAATGGGCACTGGATACAATTGCGCAGCTGAAAAGCGCCTCTCTTATTCCCGAGGAATTTGAAGGAATGTATGATGCTTACATTACAAAGGAAGACTTCTATACTTTGGTTATGAATGTAGTGGAAAAAAGGCTTGGAGCGGATGAGCTTGAGAAAAGCTTTAATTTGTACATGCAGGAGGAATATGTTTCAATTGATCCTGTTAAAGGCGAAATATTTATGAATGACGGCATGGCTGTGCCTGACAGCACACTGCTTTGCAGTAACAAGGAAGTTTTATATAAGGCATACCAGATGGGATTCATAAGTCACGAAGGAAATGGACTTGAACCTGACAGCTACATGACAAGGCTTGAAGCAGCAAAGATGTTTGCATATATAGCACATGAACAAGGAATGGACATATCGGATTATGAAGTGATTAATTACAATGATATTAATGATGTTAAAGAATCAGACAAATCATTCATATACTATGTTGCTACAAAGGGAATATTAAGGGGATACGGATACAGTTTCAACCCTGATGGTTACTGCACATATCAGGAAACATACATAATGCTCATGAGGCTTTACAACATTTTATAAAATTGATAGAAAAATTAAATATTTAATAATTATTTCATATGTGGTATAATGGTAAAAATTAAATGAGGGATAGCACTATGTTTGACGTGAGAAGCATTGTAATTGGCATTATATTAATGCTGAGGAAATATACCTGCATCAACATTACCATATATGAAGAGTCAAGCGATGAAGATTATAAAAACGGCATTATGGCACTGCCTTTAATTGGACTGGCCATAGGCTTTACAGCATTTTTAATTGCTTCACTGGAATTTGTCTATGACGGATTTTTTGTGAGTGTGCTTGTGCTTGGATTTTACTGCATTGTTACAAAAGGGGTGAATCTGACTGACACTTACAGGACATTAAACTATATTATAAAACCTAAGAATCAATCTGAACAAATTGTGGGTATCATAGGAACAACAATAGTTCTCTTGTTATATTTTTCGCTTTTCAGGATAGTTCCTGTTACTTCTCTTATAATAATGCCTGTTGCAGGCTATTCAAGCCTGATTATTTTAAGCCCGGTTATTAGGAGAAACAAGGACATTACCTCTATAATGAAACATTGCGGAAAGTATCACAACATAGCTGCTTTTGCTGTTTCATTTTTACTGGCAGCTGTGTTTAACTATAAACTTGTTATACCATTATCTCTTACATACATGATTTCAGGGTTTGTTGTTTCATATCTGGATAAGAAAATAAAAGTTCTTCCAAATTCAGTGGAAGGATTGATTGTTGAAGCAGCTCAGCTCATATTTTTAACCATATCATATTTAATAAGAATATAAGGCTGCCCGGCAGTCTTTTTGCTACAGTAGGGCAAAAAATTTTGACAAATAAATGCTGTTGTAGTATAATCACAAAAACGAGACTTTTAGAGTTTTCGCGTCCTTTGAGGAAGAAAGCTCTTTTTTATTACAGGTGGAGGATAAATATGGAAAACAAAAAAGTTATATTCAGCGGAATGCAGCCTTCCGGTTCACTGACACTGGGAAATTATCTGGGAGCACTTAAAAACTGGGTAAGACTACAAAGCGAATATGATTGCTATTACTGCGTTGTTGATATGCATGCAATTACAGTTCCAAAAGAACCAAAGGATTTGAGAAAAAACACTCTTGAAGTGCTGGCAAATTACATAGCTGCAGGTCTGGATCCTGAACAGGTTACTTTATTCATACAATCTCATGTTTCAGCCCATGCAGAGCTTGGATGGCTTCTAAATTGTTTTTCCTATTACGGAGAGCTTGGAAGAATGACTCAGTTTAAAGATAAGTCGAAGAAGCAGGACAGCAATGCCATAACTGCAGGACTTTTCACTTATCCTGTTCTCATGGCAGCCGACATTCTTCTTTATCAGGCAGATTTGGTGCCTGTTGGAGAAGATCAAAGACAGCATCTTGAAATAACTAGAGACATTGCTCAGCGTTTCAACAACCGCTTCAGCGAAACATTCAAGGTACCGGATCCATTTATTTCAAAAGACGGAGCTAAGATAATGAGCCTTCAGGAACCTGAAAGTAAAATGTCCAAATCAGATTCAAATGATAATTCATATATATTGCTTATGGACAACGCTGATGCCATAAGAAGAAAATTCAAAAGAGCCGTAACAGATTCTGAAGGAGTTGTAAGGTTTTCAGATGCTCAGCCTGGAGTTAAAAATCTTATTAACATTCATTCAAAAATCACTGACAAGACTCCTGCAGAAATCGTGGCAGAATACGAAGGCAAGGGATATGCTCAGTTCAAGGACGATGTTGCAGAAATAGTCATAGGGGAACTAAAACCAATTCAGGAAAAAATAGATTATCTTTTGAAGAATAAGGACTACCTTGAGAAAATATATATACATGGAGCAGAAAAAGCAGAAATCGTAGCTCGCAAGACTTTAAGAAAAGCATACAAGAAAGTAGGCTTCATACCAAGATAATAACCAGAAATATGGAGGAAACATGTTAGCAATAATTAATGGTTTAGTAAAAACCATGAACGGGGAAGATTTACAAAATGGCCAGATAATAATTGAAGACGGCAAAATCAAGGCCGTTGGCACAAATTTAGAAATACCGGATGATGCGGAAATAATAGATGCCGCAGGACTTCTAGTAACACCAGGCTTTGTAGACGGACACTGCCACATAGGAATGTGGGAAGAAGGAATAGGATTTGAAGGGGAAGACGGCAACGAGGATGTTGAGCCCATAACTCCTCAGCTTAGAGCCATAGACGCAATAAATCCAATGGATATGGGATTTCAGGATGCAATTGAAGGCGGAGTTACAACTGCTGTAACAGGGCCTGGAAGCGCCAATGTTATTGGAGGTACTTTCCTTGCCATGAAGACTTACGGAAAAAGAGTTGACGACATGGTAATAAAGGACCCTGTTGCCATGAAGATAGCCTTTGGAGAAAATCCAAAAAGAGTTTACAATGAACAGCATAAGTCTCCTGTTACAAGGATGGCAATTGCTGCAATGCTTAGAGAAACTCTGTATGAAGCCAAGCAGTACATGGAAGATCTGGAAGCTTCTGCGGAAGATCCGGACAGAAAACCAGATTTTGACTTGAAGCTTGATTCACTGCTTCCTGTCATGAAAAGAGAAATTCCTTTAAAGGCACATGTTCACAGGGCGGACGACATTTTTACAGCTCTTAGGATTGCAAAGGAATTTAACCTTGACATAACGCTTGACCACTGCACCGAAGGGCATTTGATTGCGGAAGAACTAGCAGCTGCAGGTAAACCGTGCCTGATCGGACCAACGTTTGGTTCAAGAACAAAGGTAGAGCTTAAGAACAAAAGCTTCGAAACTCCTAAGGTTCTCATAGATGCCGGACTTAAAGTAGCAATTATAACTGATTCAAATGTCATTCCGATACAACACATAAACATGTGTGCAGGCATGGCTGTAAAAGCAGGCCTTGCTGAAGAAGAAGCATGGAAGGCAATCACAATTTATCCTGCTGAAATAAACGGCATAAGTTCAAGAGTGGGAAGCATTGAAGAAGGCAAGGATGCAGACATCGCAATATTTAAGGGAAATCCTCTTTTGGACATAGATTACGAAACGATGATTACAATTATCGATGGAAAAATTGTTTATAAAAACAAAAAAGCAAAAATATAAGCAATTGATGAAACAAACAGTTAATGGATATGCATCCATTTGTTCCAAGAATTAAATGCAAAAATAATCAAAAAATAGTATGGTAGAATGCATTTAAGTTTTAATGAATGATAATTGAATTTGTTTATATTAAAGGGGACGCCAAGTGCGTTCCGTTTTAAATTCCGGAAGATTAAAAAAATATTATAGATATTGATAAAAAAAACTTGCAAATTGTCAATAAAAAGAATACACTAAGCTGTGGAAAAAAAGAGGAAGGTAATTATGAAGAAAAAGATTATAAATATAGCAGTTATAGCGCACGTAGATGCTGGAAAATCAACCCTGGTAGATGCTTTCCTGCAGCAGAGCGGAGTTTTTAGAGAAAACCAGGAAGTAGTAGACCAGGTAATGGATTCAAATGATATTGAGCGTGAAAGAGGAATAACAATTTATTCAAAAAACTGCTCAGTAATGCATAATGATATAAAAATTAACATCGTAGATACACCGGGACATGCTGACTTCTCGTCAGAAGTTGAACGTATAATGAAGACTGTTGACACAGTTATATTGCTGGTGGATTCTGTGGAAGGCCCTATGCCTCAGACACGTTTCGTTCTGCAGAAATCACTTGATGTGGGATTAAGACCAATATTATTGATCAATAAGATAGACAAGAAAAACCACAGGGCTGAAGAAGTTGTAAACATGGTATTTGATTTGTTTGTTGAACTGAATGCCAATGATGAGCAGCTAGACTTCCCAATACTGTATGGTATTGCAAAAGAAGGAATTGTTCAGTATGAACTGGACGAGCCAAGTGAAAATATAGTTCCGTTGTTTGACACAATAATCAAGCATGTTTCTGCATATCCTGACAGAGATTCAGAAGACCTGCAGTGCCAGATATCATCACTTGCTTATGATGATTATATAGGAAGACTTGGAATTGGAAGAGTCACAGCAGGAACAATCAAGGAAGGTCAGACAGTTTCTGTTGCCAAACATGATGGTTCTGTTGAAAGACAAAAAATTACAAGCATATTTGTGTATGAAGGATTGAAAAGAACCCAGGTTTCTGAAGCATACAGCGGAGACATAATAGTTGTATCAGGAATTTCAAATATTTCCATAGGAGATACAATCTGTAATGAAGGCAAGGTTGTTCCTATGGATACAATAAAAATTGAAGAACCTACATTGTCCATGAACTTCCTCATCAACACATCGCCATTTGTTGGAATGTCAGGAAAGTTTGTAACAACAAGACACCTTAAGGCAAGACTTGAAAAGGAACTTGAAGTAAACGTAGGACTAAGAGTTGAACAGCTTGAAGGTGCACTTGACGGTTACAAGGTTTCAGGAAGAGGCGAGCTTCACTTGTCAATACTTCTCGAAAACATGAGAAGAGAAGGATACGAAGTTGCTGTATCAAGACCTGAAGTTATTCTTCACAGAGAAGACGGCGTAGTTAAGGAGCCTATTGAAAAAGTAATTATAAATGTTCCAGAAATGTATTCAGGATCTGTCATTTCTAAGTTAAACCTTAGAAAAGGAATGATGAATTCCATGACTCCTGACGGAAATTTCGTTAAAATTGAATATATGGTTCCAACCAGAGGACTTCTTGGATATCGTACAGAGCTTATAAACGATACAAGAGGAGAAGGAACAATGGTCAGAAGTTTTGACCACTATGAAAAATACAGAGGGGAAATTCCTCAGAGACTTAATGGCGTGCTCATATCAAACGATCAAGGTGATGCAATTGCTTATTCATTGAACAACATTGAAAGCAGAGGAACTTTGTTCATAAATCCTGGAGACAAGGTTTATGAAGGAATGATAATCGGCATGAATGCAAGGGGAGAAGACATTGTTGTAAACCCATGCAAGGCTAAGAAACAGTCAAACACAAGATCATCTTCAGCAGACGATGCAATAAAATTGTCACCGCCAAGAATCATGACTCTTGAAGCTGCTCTTGAATTTATTAACGATGATGAACTTGTTGAAGTTACTCCGGACAGCATAAGGGTAAGAAAAAGATATCTTACTGAAATGGAAAGAAGAAAAAACGCAAACAAATTGAAAACTAATTAAAAATAAAGGATTTGTGCCATGCACAAATCCTTTTATTTTTAATTAGGAGTAGGGTAGTTCAAATTTTCTTCGGTGAGGTTTAGGAGCACTTCATTGTAAAATTTTGCCGCTTCAAACTTTGCCATTGGAAGGTTCATGTCAAGGTAATTTCCGCATGACCTGGCATCTGCGCCTGGCACATCACCTTCAAAATTCATTATGAATTCGAACATTTCCTTTATTATGCCAACTACATCCAGAGAATTCAACTCTCCCTTGAAAATCACGTAAAAACCAGTCCTGCATCCCATGGGTCCGAAGTAAACGGTTAAATTGTCATATACGGGGTGATTTCTCAAAAATGTTGCCCCTATGTGTTCAATGGCGTGGTTTTCTGCTGTGTTAATAACAGGCTCCCTGTTTGGCTCCTTCATTCTTATGTCAAAGGTCGTTACGGTGTTTTCTCCAACCATGTCTTTTCTTGAAACATAAATACCTCTTTTTAAATCAAGGTGATTTACCTGGAAGCTTTCTATTTTTTTCATTTTATCTCCTTGTATTATTAAAATATTAATAAATGTTGCTTTTACTCAAATAAAATTAAATTGAAGTTCCTTTTATTAATATGATTTTACACTATAATTGTTATAAAGTAAACTTACAACATTGTAAAAAACGTATTATTGTGTTATAATCACAATGATTCAATTCCTATTTCAGGAGGATTAAATGAAAGCAAAAGAATATTTGTCTATACTGCAAAATATTTTGCGCCTTGTAGATGAAGGAGTACATGTACTGGATAAAGACGGTAATACAATAATATACAATGATGCAATGTCAAAACTTGAAAAAATGGCAACCAAGGAAGTAATAAGAAAACCATTTGGTGAAGTTTTCAAGAATTTAACAGGTGAAAACAGCACTCTGCTCAAAGCATTGAAAAGCAGAGAAAGTACGATGAATCAGAAACAAACCTATTTAAATAAGGATGGCAAGGAAATCACCACAATAAATTCCACACTTCCTGTAATAGTTAAAGATGAAGTCATTGCTGTTGTTGAAGTTGCTAAAAATATTACAAAAATGACCGAGATGTCTCATACCATACTGAAACTGCACGATGAAATAGGAAAGCCTGAAATGGCTAAATCAAAGAAAATAAGAAAATACAATTTCAACAATATAATCGGCATAAGTCCTAACTTTGTAGAAGTTATTGAAAAGGCTAAGAAAGCCAGCAAAAACTCTGCAGCTGTGTTCATATACGGTGAGACAGGCACGGGAAAAGAACTTATTGCTCAAAGTATACACTATGAAAGTGAAAGAAGGGAAAAACCATTTATTGCACAAAACTGCGCAGCGCTTCCTGAATCACTGCTTGAGGGACTT
>NZ_JAJUJR010000448.1 GCF_029265225.1 Sedimentibacter sp. | reverse complement strand
GGACCAAAAAAATGCAGGGCACTGGAACTTAAAGAGGACAAAAACGAAAAAACATCAGCAGAAGAAGCAGCATATTAAGATACAAGGAGCAAATATGGAATTGCTGGACAAAACTATAATTGAATGTTTTAAAGAAAGGGTCAGAACCACACCTCATAAGACGGCAGTAATATATGCTGATGAAACATACACATGGAAGCAGATTGATGAAATTTCAGACATGCTTTCCGTGAAGTTCATGAATATGGGTATAGTAAGTAAAACTCATGCTGCCATATGCATCATGAACAATCCTGTGTGGGTAATTTGTTTTCTGGCGCTGCAAAAATTAGAAGCGGTAACCATGTTAGTAAATCCATATTGTAAGGAAAAGGAACTGTCAGAGTTAATAGTAAATGCAGACATAGAATACTTTTGCTACAGCAGCATGTGTGAAGACATAAATTACAATGAGTTGCTTTCTAATATTGATCTGTCAAAATCAGTCGGGTTTAAAAGGTTCATCGATGTTGGAGAATTGGCCGGCAGCGGTTTGAACAGCATTAATTCATGCTTTGAGGATGAAAAGATTTTGTTGCATGAAATCAAGGCAGATATTCACGATACATCATGCATACTTTTTACATCAGGCACAACATCCGTACCTAAAGGAGTGATGCTTTCACACAAAAGCATAGTCAATACATCAAGACTTGCAGTCAAAGCTATGAATTGGAACAGTAATGACAAAATATGCGTATCGGTTCCACTGTACCACAGCTTTGGACTGTCGGCATGTTTTATAGCTTCAATTCACTGCGGATGTGCACTTGTGCTGCTGGAAAAGAGCAAGACCATAAAAATATTTGAAGCTGTTGAAAAAAACAAATGTACTGTTTTAAACGGCGTTCCATCCATGTTTCTTGCCATGATCAACAATCCGAAACATGAGGATTATGATCTTTCAAATTTAAATTCTGGAATTATTGCAGGTTCATATATTCCTAAAAAGGAATACATGAAAATATGCAGCACATTAAACATGAGGAAGCTTCAGATGTCCTACGGACTCACTGAAGCTTCCCCAAGCGTCACATTTTCAGATTACTCAATGAGCATTGAAGAAAAGTCAGACAATGTGGGCAGGGCCTTGCCCGGTGTTGAATTGAGCATTCTAAATCATAAATGCATTAAGACACAAAATGCATATGAAAAAGGTGAAATCCTCGTCAGAGGGTTCAACGTCATGAAAGGATATTACAACAATCCCTCAGAAACAAGCAAAGCCATTGATGAAGACGGATGGCTCCATACAGGAGATATGGGATATTTAAGCGAAGATGGAAATCTTCATATAGCAGGAAGAAAAAAGGAAGTAATCATAAGGTGCGGAGAAAATATTTCACCATATGAAATTGAAGAGTGCATATTGAATTATCCAGGTATTGTGCACGCCAAAGCAATCGGCGTTAAATCGGAAGTTACACAGGAGGAAATTGCTGCTTGTATTGTCTTAGGAGATTCAGAACAAATTGACCGCGAGAAACTTCGAAGCTTTTTAAGCGAAAAATTGTCATATTACAAGGTTCCAAGATACATTCTTGAATTTGAAGCTTTTCCAATGACATCGAGCGGAAAGATAGATTTAAAAAAATTAAGCATAAGTGTTTATGAAAAAATAAATGCAGCAAATTTATCAGGAGGAAAAATATGATTTTTACTGAACAACATAAATTAATCAGAGAACTTGCACGCAATTTTGCGGAAAAGGAACTTACTAAGGAAGTATT
>NZ_JAJUJR010000347.1 GCF_029265225.1 Sedimentibacter sp. | reverse complement strand
GAAGTGATTAAGACGCAAACGCTTGTAGCTCATCGCCGCAAAAAGAAAGCATATATGGAAGATGAAACAATCAGAAATAAAATTGAAGAGATAGAAAAACACTTTGACGGAAAAGGAAGAGTACTCATAAGACCTTCCGGCACCGAGCCTCTTGTAAGAGTAATGATAGAGGGAGAAAATCTCGAAGAGCTGAAAATGCATGCCAATGAACTGGCAGCGCTCATAGAATTGCAGTTGAACAACTAGTAAAGCAATTAAGAATGAAGAGTTAAGAGTGAAGAATTAATGAAGAAATTGTGCCTAAGCACAATTTCAACCATAATTCTTAATTCTTCATATTAATTCTTAATTATCTAAAGGTATTTCCATGTATGGAATGTACATGAACTTTTCCTTTGGCTGATGGTATACAATAATAGAATTTAAAGTGTATTCAGGGTAGGGAGACAGGCGTTTCTCTGCTCTTTTTTTTATTGTCTCCAAATCTACCGGACGTCTTGGTCTTTGTTTAACAACTGTGAGATGAGGAGTATAGCCTCTTTTTTCTTTTTCAAGCTTGAGTGCTTCATATATTTTTTCATAAAGAACAATAAGCTCGGGACTTTTAACTCCCACAAAGAGGACACGATCTTCAAACTGACCGAGATTATCTAGTTTTACCTTGAATTTTTTTGTATTTTTACATACTTCAACAACTTTTTCTATAAATGAATCATCATCGGGAAGTGCAGGAGGAGGGACAAGTGTTATGTGAGGCTCCGTTGTGAGAAACCTTGCTTCAGCTCTGAGCATTTCGATTTTATTTTTGTAACTATCTGGAACAGGAATTCCTATGAAATATTTCATATAACCAATCCTTTCTGAAATAATAAGTATATGCTTTGTTTAGCTATTAAATATATAATATTATTATATTTTATATACTAAATTAATCAAGTGATATATAATAAAAAATAAATTGCCTTTTGAGGTTATTATGGATTATGCAGATTATACGGATGTTTTTTTAAAATATGTTGAACAGATAGGTCCCGTTGCAGGTATGATTCTTCCGGTTATCGAAGCATTTATACCTGTGCTGCCGCTTGTTGCGTTTGTAATCATAAATGTTGCTGTATTTGGATTTTTCATGGGTTACCTATATTCGTGGATTGGGAATTGTCTCGGTTCATTTTTGCTTTTCATGCTCATACGAAAAATAGGCGGAAGAAAAATAGAAAACAAAATAGAAAAAAGCAAGTACAAGGGTACACTTGAAAAAATTAGAAAGAAAAATCTCACGGTTTTATTTTTCCTGTATTGTTTTCCATTTACACCGTCATTTTTAATAAGCGGTACTGCTGCCCTTACAAACATGAACACCCAGCAGTTTCTCCTGGCTTTGTTGCCTTCAAAATTTGTAATGATTTTGTCTCTTGCCTTCATAGGACAAAATGTGAGCTCATATTTTGAAAATCCTGCAAAGTCCTTGTTTTTCATAGCCTTTATACTTGCTGTCAATTTTATAAGCAAGTACTTTATAAATAAGTATGAAGAATATCACAGAAAAGTATAAAAAGTTGCTCTGCAACTCCGCTAGGGGAACCTATGTCCCTCGACCGCGCAAAAAATACTAACGTATTTTTTACTGAGCAGTCCCCATGAGGTTAAGGGCGTCCCGCCCTTTGCAATCCCCGTTTTTTATATACTAGGAAAGAGAACTTTCCTCGTATATAAAAAACTGTTGACATTGACGCTGCGTAAATGTGTACAATTAATTCAAGGAGTGAGCATATGGAATATACAATTAAAAAACTTGCAGCCCTGGCAAATGTCAGTACAAGGACACTCAGGTATTATGATGAAATCGGAATTCTTAAGCCAGCAAGAATCAATTCATCAGGATACAGGATTTATGGTCAACATGAAGTAGACAGGCTGCAGCAAATTTTGTTTTACAGAGAGCTTGGGGTGAATCTTGATCAAATAAAGGAAATAATAACATCTCGGGACTTCGATGAAAAAAAGGCTCTTGAAGAACATCGCCTGCTGCTCATTTCTAAAAGAAAACAGTTGGACATTTTAATCCATAATGTGGAAAAAACAATTATGAGCAAGGAAGGTAATTACAATATGAGCAATAATGAAAAGTTTGAAGGATTCAAGGATGAGCTAATTACAAACAATGAAAAGAAGTTCGGAAAAGAAGCAAGAGAGAAATATGGCGAAAAGGCAGTGGACAAATCCAATAAAATATTTAAAAACATGACGGAAGAACAGTACAAGGAACTTGAAAGGCTTGGAAATGAAGTGACAGAAACATTGGAAAAAGCATTCAAGGAAGGAAGACCAGACAGTGAAACAGCGCAAAAGGCAGCAGAGCTTCACGGAAAATGGCTCACGTTTTGCTGGGGAGAATACAGCAAGGAAGCACATGCAAATATAACACAGATGTATATTGATGATGAAAGGTTCAAAGCATACTATGACAGCAAAAATCCTGGAACAGCAGAATTCTTGAGAGAAGCTGTGCTTATCTACACAGGAATGAAAAAATAAAGAACAAATGAAGCAGCTTAATGCTGCTTAGGTTGATGACAATGTTGTTGCAATGTGTAGGGGAGGACCTCGTGTCCTCCCGAAGATATTGGCTTAATAACACAAACGGATACAAGATCCGCCCCTACGATTTGTGGAAAATTAGGTTTGTCAATAGTCTGAGCAGCTTAATGCTTTTTTTATGCGGCAGTATTGAATGTAAATTTAATAAAGTTTTAATAAACAATTTAGTCAGAATTAAGATGTCTGT
>NZ_JAJUJR010000277.1 GCF_029265225.1 Sedimentibacter sp. | reverse complement strand
ATGACGCGAAAAATCATTGAAGATCATTATGTATCAGGAAGCATGGTTGCAGGAGAAGAAGTTGCAATAAGAATTGATCACACTCTTACACATGACGTAACAGGAATTCCGGCATATCTTTCATTTGAAACATTGGGAATACCAAAGGTAAAAACAGAACGCTCTGTAAGCTATATAGACCATAACATGTTGTATGCTGACAACAAAAATCCAGATGACCATATTTATCTGCAGACAGTTGCCAAAAAATATGGAATTTATTTGTCAAAGGCAGGAAACGGAATATGTCACACAGTGCATTTTGAACGTTTCAGCAGACCTGGAATAACGCTTCTTGGTTCGGACAGCCACACGCCCACAGGAGGAGCCGTAGGAGCTCTGGCAATAGGAGCTGGAGGTCTGGATGTTGCGCTGGCTATGGCAGGAGAGCCTACATACCTTAAGATGCCATATGTGGTGAATGTAAGACTGCATGGAAAACTTAAGCCTGGCGTTTCAGCAAAGGATGTTATTCTTGAAATGTTAAGACGAGAAACAGTAAAAGGAGGCATAGGCAAAGTTTATGAATATACCGGAGAAGGCGTTGCATCCATAAACGTGCGTGACCGTTCAACCATAACAAACATGGGAGCTGAAATGGGAGCAACAACTTCTTTGTTCCCAAGCGATGAAATTGTACATGAGTTCTTCGTAAATGAAAAAAGAGAACAGGACTGGATTAAGTTAGGTCCTGATGAAGATGCCGAATATGACGAAGTTATAGATATAGAGCTGGATAAGATAGAACCTCTGGTTGCAATGCCTGACATGCCTGACAATGTTACAGAAGCAAGGAACTTGAAAGATATAAAAATCAACCAGGTGTTTATAGGAAGCTGCACAAATGCTTCATATACTGATTTCGCCAAGTCCGCAGCAATTGTTGACGGAAAAATAGCCCATCCTGATGTAAGTTTCGTTGTAGCGCCAGGAAGCAGACAAATGTATTTGATGCTTCTTAGGGACGGCATTATCGGCAAGCTTGTGGCTGCCGGTGCACGCATAATAGAATGCGGATGCGGCGCATGCTGCGGCATAGGTCAGGCCCCAAGCACAGATGGTGTATCTTTGCGTACTTCAAACCGAAACTTCAAAGGAAGAGGCGGACATTTAAATGCAAAGCTTTATCTATCAAGCCCTGAAGTAGCTGCAGCGTCTGCAGTAACCGGTTACATTACAGATCCGAGAGATTTCTTTGATGTTGATCTGTTTGAAAAAATAAAAGAGCCTGATAATTTTATAGTTGATGACAGGCTTATAATTCCTCCGGTTGTAGACGGAACAGATGTTGAAGTTGTGAGAGGACCAAACATAAGACCAATGCCTATAAATGATCCGCTTCCTGAAACACTTAATGCTAAGGTATCAGCAGTCAGAGGAGACAACATAACTACAGATGACATAACTCCTGCTAATGCCCAGTTTTCAGCCCTTCGTTCAAATATTCCGGAGATAAGCAAATATTGCTACGGAAGAATTGACCCTGGTTTCCACGACAGGTGCAAGACACTGGGACAGAGCATAATTATAGGAGGAGAAAACTACGGACAAGGTTCAAGCAGGGAACATGCTGCCCTGGCCCCAATGTATCTGGGAGTTAAGGCTATAATTGCAAAATCAATGGCGCGCATTCACAAGAACAATCTTGTAAATTACGGAGTTCTTCCTTTGATATTTGAAAATCAAGATGATTATGACAACATTGATATGATGGATGAGCTTGAAGTTGAGAACATAGCTGAACAAATACGAACAAGAAAAGTTACAGTAAAAAATATTACTAAGGGAACATCATTTAGAACAAAAGTTGATCTTACAGACCGCGAAATAAGCATCATCATAGCCGGCGGCCAACTCAGATATGTTGCAAATAAAAACAAATAAAGGAGAATAGTATGGAAAATATTATTGCAGCTCAGGAAAAATTTGCGGAGTTAATCAAGACAGAATATGCACGAATTGAAAGAATGAAGGCAGACAGCGAGATTACTGATTTTTCAAAATTAGAAAAGATTGTAGCAGGAATAATGCCGGGAGACGGTATAGGACCGATTATTATGAAGGAAGCAATCAAAGTATTGAATGCACTGCTTGAAGATGAAATCAGGTCAGGTAAAGTAGAAGTCCGCATGATTGAAGGTATGACAATAGAAAACAGGGCTGCAAAAATGCAAAGTCTTCCTGATGATGTTTTTGAAGAGGTAAAGAAGTGCCATGTGCTTTTGAAAGGCCCCATGGTTACACCAAGAGAAGGTGATCCATGGCCTAACCTCATTAGCGCCAACACAATGCTTAGGCGTGAACTTGAATTGTTTGCTGCAGTTCGTCCCATAAAAATTCCCAAAAAAAATATTGACTGGGCATTCTTCAGGGAAAATATCGAAGGTGAGTACATCTGGGGAAACAAGGGTATACAGGTAAATGAAGACCTAGCCATAGACTTCAAAGTTCAGACAAAACAAGGAAGCGAAAGAATAGCAAGAGCTGCATTTGAATATGCACGCAAGAATGGAAAGAAAAATGTGACAGTTGTTACAAAATCAAATATTGTTAAGCTTAATGACGGCAATTTTGTAAAGGCTGTGAAGAAGGTAGGCACTGAGTATCCGGAAATAGAAGTACAGGAAAAACTTGTTGATGCAATGTGCGCTAAGATGATGGATCCGGAGTTCAGCAAAGGCTGTGAAGTGTTTGTTCTTCCTAATCTTTACGGAGATATAGTTACAGACGTGGCTGCAGAGCAGCAGGGAGGTCTTGGAACAGCTTCATCTTCAAACATAGGAAACAAATATGCAATGTTTGAAGCTATTCACGGAACAGCGCCGTTTCTTATCTCTCATGGGAGAGGGAATTATGCAGATCCATGCAGCCTGATAAGGGCAGTAGGAATGATGGTTGCACACATCGGATACGGAAGTAAAAAAGCTCTTCTTGACAAAGCACTTGATATTTGCACTGTAACTGAAAGAAAGCTCGTTGTCACAACTGACAAGGATGGAGCAACAGCTGAAGAATTTGCTGATTATTTGCTTGAAACACTTAAACCAATGCTGTAATAATATAAAAAATTAGCTGCTTGACCATAACCTGGTAAGCAGCTTTTTTACAATTCAGGTTCTGAATTAATTGAGTCAATTTCACTTGATTTTAGGGATTCATACAGCCTTGCTATAGAACGGCCATTTACATAACTCTGGTCTAACCTAGTTGAACTTGTTATATTAACTTAAGGTCTTCATCAGTTTATGCAGGGATTTTAACAATTCCATTCCTGAAGAAAATTCTTCTTTATTATTAAAGAGTGAGCATGCAAGCTCATTATTAATATTTTTAGCTTTTTCCTTCAATGAAATTCCTTTTTTTGTTAGAGAAATATTTACGCTTCTTTCATCTTCGGCTGAACGAGTCCTTTTTATTAAATTCAATGATTCAAGTTTTTTTAATATGGGAGTAAGTGTACCTGAGTCCAGATACAGCTTATTACCCAAATCTTTCACGTTAATGTTGTCTTCTTCCCACAATGCCAAAAGTGTTATATAGCTGGTATATGTTAAGCCTAGGGGATCGAGCAGAGGCTTATATTTTTTAATTATTTCCTTGGAGCATACATACAGTGAAAAACAAAGCTGATTGTCCAGCCTTAACAATTCATCATTTT
>NZ_JAJUJR010000328.1 GCF_029265225.1 Sedimentibacter sp. | reverse complement strand
GATTTTGAAAATGCTTCTTTCAGCTTTTCAGAATCATTAACATTTACTTTGCCTGTTCCTCTGACTACTATGGCCTTGAGGTTTTTAGAACCCATTACAGCTCCTACACCTGATCTTCCGGCTGCACGGCCTCTGTCGTTCATTATGCCGGATATTTTTGAAAGATTTTCTCCAGCAGGACCTATTGTTGCAACACGTACTTTTTCGCCGTGTGCTTCTTCAAATGCTGTTGTAGTTTCTCCTGCAGTCTTGCCCCAGACAAATGATGCATCCTTTATTTCAACAAGGTCGTCAACAATGTTTAAGTATACTGGTTCTTCAGATTTTCCTTCGATGATGACAACATCATAACCGGCAAACTTAAGTTCTGCTCCCCAGTAGCCGCCTGAGTTGGAACAAGCCACTGTACCTGTAAGGGGAGATTTTGTTATTACCATGTATCTACCGCCTGTAGGAGTGCTTGTACCAGTCAATGGTCCTGTTGCAAATATCAATTTATTATCTACGCTCAGTGCATCTGTTTTCGGATCAACTTCATCCATTAAAATTTTAGTTCCTAAACCTCTTCCGCCTATATATTTCAAAGCATCATCAAGATTTAATTCTTCTTTTTTTATTGTCTTTTCTGTTAAATTTACTCTTAGGACTGTTCCTTGATAGCCAAAATAATTTTGCATAGGTCTACCTCCAAAAATGTATTTGTTTTATACATGCAAGACCCGTTCCAATTATTCAGCTTGAAAAATCCTTGGTATTTCAGCGTTTAAAAAAAAGTGTTTTTGGATGTTCCAGTATGGCGCAAAATATAGTCTTATTAACTGTTCTATATTGGAACTGAGTTCTATAATGGAACATGGTTCCATTATTTAACATTCAATTCCGAATTCCTTCAGCTTTCTGTAAAGGGTGTTTCTTCCTATTCCCAGGATTGAAGCTGCCTGGGTAATATTTTTGTTGGTTGATTCCAGCACATTGATGATGTGCTCCTTTTCCATATCCCTGAGGCTCAAGGCAGCGGAGATTTTTTTTGATGCTTTTACATTGCCTGTTGGATTAGAACTTTCTTCAAAGCTTAGCATGTGAATGTCCGGCACCATTTCTGTGTTTACAGCAAGTTCTATATAGTTTTCAAGTTCCCTTACATTGCCTGGCCAGTCGTATTCCACAAGCTTCTCCATGTATTCCATGGGAATGTGAACCTTCTTTTTGTTGAGTTTTTTGCTTATTCTGTCCATAAAGTAATCTATGAGAAGTTTTATGTCTCCTCTTCTTTCAGAAAGACTGGGCAGGCGCAGCGGAAGAACGTTCAGCCTGTAGAACAGGTCTTTTCTGAATGTTCCGTTTTCAACCTCATGTTTAAGATTTTTATTTGTGGCAGCAATTACCCTTACGTCCACAACTCTTTCATGGGAGCTTCCTATTCTGCTTACAGTGCCTTCTTCTATTACTCTTAAGAGTCTTGTCTGCAGATCTAAAGGCATTTCACCTATTTCATCAAGAAATATTGTTCCACCGTCTGCTATTTCAAATTTACCAGGATTTCCGCCGGCCTTGGCTCCTGTAAATGACCCCTGCTCATAGCCAAAAAGCTCAGATTCAATGAGATTTCTGGGAATAGCTCCGCAGTTTAAGGCAACAAAGCTTCCGTTAGATCTTTCAGAATAGTTGTGTATGGACTGAGCAAAAAGTTCTTTGCCTGTTCCGCTTTCTCCCATTATGAGAATGTTGGACCTGCTGTCTGAAATTTTTTTTGCGAAGTTAATTACCTGAAGGAAATTTTCATCCTTGCCCACAATTTTGTCAAATGTATATATTGCATGTCTTCCCATTATGCTGTCCATTGATTTTCTTTGCTTCTTTACTTCATCAAACACCAATATTATGTTTGTTGTTTCATTGTTTTGGTTTTTAACAGGATATACAGTCAAGTTAAGCTGCAGGATGTTTCTTTTGGAAATTACATCCACATCTCCCTTGAAGGGGGAGGAGTCTTCTTTAACTGATTTATATACTGAGTTCCAGTCCTTGAGTATGTCACTTGTTTTCATATGAAGGAGTTCATCATTGCTGCAGCCGAAAAGTTCGCTGGCAAATGAATTTGCAGAAAGAATGACACCCTGCATATCTGCAGTAATAAATCCCTTCAGTATGGAATTAAGAATAAGTTTCTGCTGCTTTTTTTCTGTCATAAGCTGACTTCTCAGCTTGTTGTTCATTAGCTGGTTTTCAATTGCCCTGGCTCCGGCTACAACCATTCCAAGCGTATGGGAATGAACCAGTTCGCTGTAGCCTGTCAGGTCCAGCGTTCCTATTATTTTTCCAGTGTCATCCTTTATAGGGCATCCGGAGCATGTCCATCGGTGGTATGCGCTGATGAAATGCTCATCTCCCGATACCTGTATTGGATTGTTTTCTGTAATGCATGTTCCCATGGCATTTGTTCCAATGTTTTCTTCGTCCATGTAGGCACCGGGTATCATTTTAAAACGGAAGGCCTCAGACAATATTTCCTCGTCGCCGATTACATTGAGTATGCAGCCGTCCTTATCCGTAAGTATTGAAAAGAAATTAGAACCCTTTACAAAATCATATATTTTATTCATTATGGGAGCAGCTGCAAGAACAAGTTCCCGATTTTCTTCCATCTTTTCAAACAATTCCTTTTCACCGAGTATCTTGTTTGAATATATCTGATTGTAATTGATGTTGTACTTTTTGCATCTTTCATGAGATATTCTGATAAATTCCTTGTGTCTTACAGAATCCTTTGCAACCATAAGTGCCTCCGTACCTGAAGTTATTGATAATAAAATTATTATACTATATTTTGCTTAAGATTACATAAAAAAATAAAAAAACTGCCTTCAAAAATGTAGGGGAGGACCTCGTGTCCTCCCGAAAATAACAAAATTATTGAATTAATAACACGGGCAGATACAACATCGCCCTTCGATTTGTGTAAAATTAAATTTTGTCAACCGTACTGCCAATGTGCAATTTAATTAGTTTACAAGGTTATTTTAATTTATACGGCTCCAAATGAAATCATTGCATTGGCAACCTTT
>NZ_JAJUJR010000095.1 GCF_029265225.1 Sedimentibacter sp. | reverse complement strand
TCTACTTGCCTTTTTTTATTTCTTACGGATTTTAGTTTTTCCGTATATTCATCGTAAATATAAAATGTGTTCAGATTTTCATGAGATGGATCCAACAGTTCATAAAGCCGCGGCAGAGGTGTAAGCTGTTTTAAACTATCTATGGAAATGCCTCTTAAAATCTTATCCAGTCTTTGTACTTGAATCAGGAAATTCTTGACTTCAAAAAGCTCAACTTCATCTAAAACCTGATTCTTGTTTGCCCTCTCTACTGTTTCATATATGTTCTTGATATGTTTGAGCACGTCAATGATATCACGCCTTTTTCTGTTTTCAATAAATGCCCTTATTTTATTGAATTCATTTTTAAGGTCTGCCTCTTGACCCTTTAAAAAAGGTACAGCTTCCTGCTTTTTTTTGATACCATATTCGGTAATTGGTTTAACCTCGCTGAAAATATAATCGAAGTTTATATTTTTAGCTGTGTTCTCTGTCATAAAACGCTTCATTCTGCATCACCGCCCGACACCACATCAACTATTTTCACTGCTGGAATATGTTTTTCCATGCTTTCCCTGAACAAGGCACTGTCAAAAAAATACCCTGCAGGAGATACCGGATTCAAGGTTACCGCTACAACATTTATGCTGTTAAGTGTTACAACCTTGAGACCTTTTTGCCTCATTTCATTCCACACATTAATATCCGTGAACAATTTTGTACCATCTTCTATTATTACTTCAATGCCTCTTAAATATTTGTTTTCCCATAAATCCTTCAACAAAGCGGTGGTTACTGCACCTTTAACAAACACACACTCGGCATTCTCATCAATAAGCTCGCTTATTTTTTTGCCTCCTGTGATGCTGGTTTCAATTTCAGGAACAATCACGCTTCCGTCATGCAAAATGATGCATGTTTTACTTTTCTTTGAAATAAGCCTTTTTACTTCATCCCTTGTTTGTTTCAAAGTATAGCACTCAACTGCGTGAGCCGTCTTTTCAATGACTTTTTTCATATCCCTGCTGAGCACCGCGCCTGTTGCCATTATACAGGCATCGGTAGCCGCAGGAGAAGAAACTGCCTTTCTGTCAATTGCTCCGTCGATAAAAACAATTTGTGCCCCAAAATGTTTTAATCGTCCTGCTACGTACTTCATATCAGTAACGCTAACAGGTCCGGCAATCTGAATATTGCCTCCCTGTCTTACCTTGACAATAATGACTTCTCCCATTGGAGTGCTGATTCCGGTCGTTTCCAGTATTTCCGTCTTTGCATCAGACAACAGCAGAGTTTTTTTGGCTGTAGCAGCATACATACCTTCCCTTACGTAGACGGAAGGCTTTTGTGTCTGCGTCACCAGATCGGTGTTTTCGCCATCCCTGCCGGTTGATGTTATTCCAATAGTAATATTGTTGTTTTCTGCCTCTTCTATGAGATAATTGAGTGCCACCGTCTTGCCTGCATTTTTTGCAAGCCCGATTATCGATACTGTTTCAAATCCATTTTGTCTGATAGAATCAATTAGTCTCATAAAAACCCCTTTTGATAATGAACCCCGACGCTGTCATCCTGAGCGTTAGCGAAGGATCTCCTAATATTAAAAACCTGAGATTCCGCAGGCTATGCCCTCAGAATGACGCGTTCGAAGGTTACTTTGTCATCAACTCAAGGATTTGTGCATCAGCACAAATCCTTTCATTCAATTCTTCATTCTTCACTATTAATTCTTAACTATTATTCGTGGTGAACTCTTTCTCTTCTTGCCAGTTTAGTAGGCTCTAGTGCCAGTTCGTTTCCTTGCAATAAACCTGCTACTCCTGTTAACGGATCTGACTTCTTGCCCTGGCATACATCGCATGTGCATTCCAGGTCAGGAAGATGTGGTTCTGTATATGTTGTTATAACGCCTTCATAGTTTCTTAAAATTACTTTGTCAGCTGACTGTGACAATACGTAATTTGGCATTACAGGAATTTTTCCGCCGCCGCCAGGTGCGTCAACAACAAATGTTGGAACTGCATATCCTGAAGTATGTCCTCTCAATGACTCAATTATTTCAATTCCCTTTGCAACAGGAGTTCTGAAATGTTCAATTCCAAGAGAAAGGTCACATTGATAAATATAATATGGTCTTACTCTGTTCATAACAAGTTTATGAACAAGATCTCTCATAATATGAGGACAGTCGTTAACTCCTCTTAACAATACTGACTGGTTTCCTAATGGAATACCCGCATCAGCAAGCTTTCTCAAAGCTTCCATAGATTCAGGAGTGAATTCTTTTGGATGGTTGAAATGAGTGTTCAGCCATATTGGATGATATTTCTTTAACATGTTAACCAGATTGTCTGTTATACGTTGAGGAAGAACAACAGGTGTTCTTGATCCAAGTCTGATTATTTCAACATGAGGTATTTCTCTTAATTTTTTGATTATATATTCAAGTTTTTCGTCAGAAACCAGCAAGCAGTCTCCGCCTGACAAAAGAACGTCTCTTACAACAGGAGTTTTTCTGATATATTCGATGCACTTGTCTATGTTTTCCATGGAAACTTCATCATCACACTGTCCTGCAAATCTTCTTCTTGTGCAGTGTCTGCAGTACATTGAGCATTGGTCTGTTATGAGGAACAATACTCTGTCCGGATATCTGTGAGTAAGTCCTGGAGCCGGTGAGTCAGTGTCTTCATGCAGCGGGTCAAGCATATCTGCAGAACTTACATGAGTTTCTGTAAATGTAGGAACAGCCTGCATCCTTACAGGATCTCTTGGATCATCTTTATCCATGTGAGCTGCATAATATGGTGTGATACCCATTCTGAATTTTTCCAGCACCTTTGATATATCTTCTTCTTCTTGTTTTGTTATGTTGATTATTTGTTTGATTTTTTCCACAGAGTCGATTCTGTTTTCAACCTGCCATTTCCAGTCGCTCCACTCTTCAGGTTTAACATCCTTCCAGAGTTCGATTTCATTGTAATAAGCCACTATGATCCCTCCATTTTATTATTTTATAAGCATGGAAATACTAATTAAGAATAACTTCTTAATTAGTATTTGAATTTATAAGTATTGCTTTGAATTATGCGTATAACTTAGTGTACAAGTCTCTTAATTCTTTGCTTTCTCTCATTATTTGAAGAGAAATTTCTGCATGTCCTTTACAGTATCCATTTCCTACCATCATGTTAACGTCTTTGCCAACACCTTCTGCACCTAATGCTGCCTTTGTAAAGCTAGTTGCCATGCTGAAGAAATATACTGTTCCTTCATCCTTTGTTGCAAGTATTGCAGACATTTCGCAATTTGGTCTGGAAACACAGCTTATAACAAGATCACAAAGTTTTCCGTCTGTAGCTTCCATTACTTTTTCGTAAACTTCAATTGCGTCTGTAGCATCTCCTGCTATGCAAACATCGGCTAAACCAAGCTCTTTAACAGTGTCAAGTGAGCTTTGTCTGTGTGCCCAGCAAATAACCTTACCAGTTGGGCCAGCTAATTTCTTTGCTTCATATAAGCAGAGAAGGCCTGATTTTCCTGCGCCGCCAAGTACAAGTACAGTGTCTCCTTCTTTTACAAGTTTGACTGTCTGTGCAGGTGCTCCTGCTACGTCAAGAACTGACAAAGCCAGGTTTTCAGGAATGTCTGTAGGTATTTTAGCATAAATACCACTTTCAAACAATATTGCCTGTCCTTTAATATCCACCTGGTCAATTTCTTTTCTAACTTCAAGAATTTCTTCAATTACTAATGGAGTCAAAGACAATGATACCAGTGTTGCAATCTTATCTCCAACTCTAAGATCTGTTTTACCTTCTAATGCAGGTCCTACTTGTTCAACTGTGCCTATGAGCATTCCGCCTGATCCAGTTACAGGGTTCTGGTGTTTTCCTCTTTCAGCAACTATTCCCTTCATTATTTCCTTGATCTTTTCAACGTCGCCGCCTGCTTGGTCACTTATTTGTGTAAAGCTTGCTGAATCGACATTTAAAGTTTGTACATTGATCCAGACTTCATTGTCATATATCTCCATTGTATTGTCGATTTTCAAAGCTGGCTGTGGCAGCACTCCTTTTGGTTCTATAACCCTGTGAGTTCCATATGGGTTTCCTTTTTTTATCATAGCGCCTCCTAAATTAATGCTTATTATTGGGTTTGTTGAATACTGGGTATATTCACACTTCTATAGTGCAATTATTATGCCAACTTATAAAAAAAATAAAAATAGGCATATTTCAGTGTTTTTACTTTAACAAAGTCTGTCTGTAAATGCTGAGTGCCGAATTTTCAGCTTTTTGATGTTGCTCTCAACCTGTAACTTTGGTATAATTAACAGTATACAACATAATTATTGATTTTACACTTGCTTATGTGAAATAATAATAAAATATTAATAATCAATACAATAATTAAATAATATCGATGATGCCTGAACAGGAGATGATAAATTGGAAAATGTAAAGTTAAAAATAACCACCACACAGACTGTTGACGAAGCAGGAAATGAAGATGTCATAGAGCTTGTCACTGAAGCAATGCTTGACAATGACAAGGGATGTTTCACAGTGAACTATGATGAAAGCGACATAACAGAAAACAAGGGAAGCAGGACAAGACTTAAAATTTACAGTGATAAAATGATTATGACCAAGGTTGGACCTTATTCATCAAAGATGGAGTTTCAGCAGGATACAAGGAGCACCAACCTCTATACCACCCCCTACGGAACATTTGACCTTGATTTCACCACACTAATTTATAAAAATTCACTTAATGAATATGGAAAAGGCCAGGTATACGTTGAATACAAGATAACTTTCGGCGGTGCGGAAGAAAGTTACAACAAGCTGAAAATTGATATATTTTAAACAAAGATTCCCGGAAGACAATAAACACGAACATTATTGCCCATTTTTCGGCGTTATGCGCCTAATTTTAGGCACTAAAGAGGAGAGCCATGGAAATAAAATATTTTGATGCTTTAATTCAAGCAATTAATATCATTACGGATGGAATTCATATAGTTGATGCAAGCGGAAAAATAGTATATTACAACGTTGCTGCCAAGCAGCTGGATGAAATTGATGTGGACAAGGCAATTGGCAGGCACATTCTTGAAGTATACCCTTCACTGTCATTTGACACCAGCACCATTCTTAAGGTTCTTAAAACCGGTAAGCCAATTTACAATGTAGAACAGAACTTTGTCAATTATAAGGGTGATAAAATTTCTACATTAAACTCAACATTGCCCATCACCTATAACAACAAGGTGGTTGGTGCCCTTGAAGTGTCAAGAAACATTACGAAGGTAAGAGAATTGTCCGAAAAAATTGTAAACTTGCAGCGTGAACTTTATGAAACAAGCGAAAGCCTTGAAAAAACTTCTAAACCATTAGCAAAATTCAATTTTCTTGACATAATAGGACAAAATAAAGAAATGCTTAAATTGAAATCCCTGGGGTTAAAGGCTGCCATGTCTGATTCCCCTGTAATGGTAGCAGGAAGCACAGGAACAGGAAAAGAACTTTTTGTTCAGTCCATTCATAACTCAAGCAATCGAAAGCATAAACCCTTTATTGCACAAAACTGCGCGGCTCTTCCATCTAATCTCCTGGAAAGCATATTGTTCGGTTCTGTTAAAGGAAGCTTCACAGGTGCTGAAAACAGGCCCGGGCTGTTTGAGCTGGCAAATGGAGGAACATTGTTTCTGGATGAGATAAATTCCATGCCATTGGAGCTTCAGACAAAGCTATTGAGAGTCCTTCAGGACGGAAGAGTACGAAGGGTTGGTTCAAGCAACACTGTAGATGTAGACGTGAGAGTGATTTCTGCCATAAACACAGAAATAAGCGAAGTTGTGGAAAACAAGCAGCTGAGGCAGGACTTGTTTTTCAGGCTCAATGTTATAACACTGGTAATACCTGATTTATGCAAAAGAAAAGAAGACATCCCTATACTTGTTGAACACTTCATAAAAAAATACAATGATAAATGCAATAAATTCTTCAGCGGAATATCCAGGGAAGTAATGGACATTTTCATGGACTACAGCTGGCCTGGAAATGTGAGAGAACTGGAACATGCCATTGAAAGTGCCGTGTCCTTGTATGACGGAGACCTTATAAGAGAAGAACACCTGCCATTCCAGTTCAAGAACTTTCATCCTGCAAATTCAAGTTCCTTGGATACAAGTGTCATACAGCCCCTGAATGTGGCAGTGGATAAAGTTGAAAGGGAAATAATAATTTCTGCCCTGGAGCAGACGGATTACAACATTGCTAAAGCAGCTAAACTCATAAATGTTCCACGCCAGACCCTACAATATAAGATTAAGAAGCTGGATATACCTTTTCATTAATTAAGAGTTAAGAATTAAAATTGAATGAAGGCTTTATGCAAATGCATAAAGCCTTCCATATTCTTAATTTTTCATCTTCGAGACAGAGACGATGCATATGTGTTCGACCTGTCTGTGGAGTAAAGTCCTGTATTTTCAATCTTGCCTTTTTCTATAAACTCAAATATCTTGGATTTTAACTTAATTTCATTCAATCCTCTTTTAGTCTTTATTGATTCAATTTCTTCTTCTGTAAGCACTTCCCTGAGTCTTGCTTCAGTATCTACTTCAAAAACCGGCGTGCATTCATCCTTTCCGAAATCAACAAAACATAAAGGCGGGAACATTACACACCACCAGTTTTTTCCTTCAGCCATTCCGATTTCTATCCTCACAGAATCATAGTATCCTTCCGGAAGGACTATGTTTTCGTAAAGCTTCCTTGGAAACTTGTAGTTGCCGTAATAAACGTTCACTTCATAATCATAACCTTCATTTTTAATGACTGTTTCTGCTTCCTGTCTGATATCACCTATTTTTTCAATAATAATTTTTTCGCTGTCTTCTTTTGAAGAGATATTTTCAAACTGGTTATTAAAAGTTGTTATGACCTTATTTCTTACCTGGTACTTTAACTGCTGATCCTCAAAGCTGTCAGAATTTGCAATAACGTGTAGACGTATAACTTTCTCGTTTATTTTTGCCATTCCCATGTATGATTCAACACTGTATGAAACTAGTACAGCCATCAGTACAAATGCTGCCGAATATAATATTTTCTTTCTGTAACTCATTTTTCCCCCTATTTTACCAGCCCTATACTTTTTATATCCATTTTGAAATGAACATTTATGTCGGCTGCTTCAAAAACCTCATCGTATTTATCCATTATTTTTTCATAATCCTGCTTGTGGAATTTGTACAAATCATCCTTTATTCTCAAAAGATCTGCCCTGTATGTATGCTGCAGCTTATCTATGGTGGAAGATGTGGTATCAGAAATTTTTTTCAACGACTCTTCCTTCACCTTGTTCATGAAATTTTCATCTGCAAGGCTGTCATCCCCTATGATGAATGAATCCACATAACAGTACAAGGTAATATAATAATCAACACTTAGTTTGTCTCCGTCTAAATCAATATCCTCCGTCATGCTCACATCCACTGCCCCAAGGGCCAGAGTCTTCTCGTCAGCTTCAATGTTTATGTTTTTTATGTTTGCTTTTGTAGGATTCAACAAAATCATTATTGATTCCACTTCTTCGGTTTCGAGAAATCCAAGCAGCTCATATTCCTTGATTACAGCAGCCCTTTCTATCTTAAGGCTCTTATCGTTCATTTCAACAACAGGAATCATTGCATTTCCTGTCTG
>NZ_JAJUJR010000384.1 GCF_029265225.1 Sedimentibacter sp. | reverse complement strand
GACTGCAGGAAAGGCAGGTATTATTGCCGGGGTGAGTCCTGACCTTATCTTTGTTTCAAGAGGATTTAAGCTGCTGGCAAAAACCTTGACTAATACATATCCGGGTTTTACTTCAGGTTTTGGTATATCCATCATTTCAAATACATCAGGTCCGCCTGTCTTGTTTATTACCATTGCTTTCATATTGAGTACTCCTTTATGTTTTATTAATCTTATACCCATTATATTTAAAATTAATATAAAAATATTAAAAAATACATGTGATATTACATAAATTCTTCATAATTGTCATGTACAATAAAATAAAAAAGGAGGAAATAAAATGAAAAAATTATTATATATTTTTATAGCTTCAATTATTGTTCTTGGTTCAACAAAACAGGCGTATGCCGTTAACATGGTTTCAGAAATGGCAGTAAACAAGGGCGGACAGTCAGTGGCTGAATGTGCAAGAACAATGGATAAGGGAGTTTCTGAGTGCGCTAAAGCAGAAGTGTGTGAAGAATAATCCTTTTAAAGATTAAAGCTCTGAACATTATGTTTAGGGCTTTTTTATTGCTTAAAATCTGCAGATGTTTGAATGCCTCTCCAGATTGATGGAATAAAAATGTTCACGAAGACCCGATTTGTGAATATATTATATAAATTACTAATGGAAGGAGAAGAAACATGCAGCAATTTTTCAATCCGCGGTCCGGATGTTTAAGAATGATGCCTGAACCTAGACAAGCAGAAGCAGAAGAACATAACACCGTAAACACCACAAGGATGAACCACGAAGACATGTACAGCTTTAACATAGCAATGACAAAAATGATTTATCCAAGCCAAGACATAAGCTGGAAGCCAAATGCCGTAATACTTGTTCCTGCAGACAAATGGCAGTATTCTCTTTGCGCTTCAAGTGTTGTTCATTTTCCTATAAATGCTCCAATTATGTTTTCTGAAAGGAACTATTTACCTGAAATATCAATAAGAGAAATACAAAGAATGGGACCCACCGGCAATGAAGTTCCGGCTCAGGTGCTCATTGCAGGACCAATATCGAATTCAGTTGAAAATATGTTAAAAATGGAAGGACTGACTGTCTACAGGATAACAGATGAAGAAGACGTGTATGAATCATGCATCCATATAGCGGATTTCAGGCTCAATGAAATTCCATCAGAATCAGAAGAGGGAAGGAGGGACATCATAGTAATATCAGGACAGGATTACAGTGAGGGGATAACAGCTTCATTTTATGCTGCACACAAAGGAACGCCAATAATACTGGTTGAGCAAGACATAATTCCGGAACCTGTAATGAATTTTATAAACAATAATAAAGATAAGAATTATTATATTCTTGGAAATGAAAAAACCGTGGGCCCTGAAGTGGAAGAAGAAATCAGTGGAATCATAGACGGAAATGTAATAAGAATAAGCGCAAGCAATCCATACACCATTTCTGTAAAATTTGCGGAGTATGCCAGTGAAGTTGATTCATTTGGCTGGAAGCACAATACAAAAGACGGATGGGCATTTGCATTCGGAGAACTGAAAAGATGGTACAACATTGTGTCATCATGTTTATTGGCTCATCTTGGCAAACATACCCCACTTCTCCTTACAGATAAAGACCATCTTCCTGATGCTGTTACAGAGTATGTGGTAAGAGTCAACCCGGAAAAGGAAATGCCCTCAATGCCTCCGTACATGCACTCCTATGTTCTGGGAAGCCTCAATGACATAACACATACCGTGCAGGTTGAAATAGAAAAAGTTCTTGATGTGGCCGGGAAAAAGGAGCACTGAGACTGTATTTTGTGACTTCATAAGAAAAATATTGAAATAAGAGATCATAGATGGTATAATCCAATTAAATTTAACGAATTATGTTGGGAATGAGGTTCTCCCTTTGTTTACCATAAACCGCTTACGAGCTGATGACTTCTGCCTTGGCAGAGTTATCAGTTTTTGAATTTTTGGAGCATAATTCTTTGACATTAATTACCGGGAGGTGCATTATGCTCACCAGCATGGCATTGATATTCCTCACAGGAATGTTGATGGGCTCAATTTTTAAGAAACTCAAATTTCCAGGGTTATTTGGAATGCTTGTTACAGGAATATTACTTGGTCCGCACGTTTTAAATTTACTCGATGGATCAATATTAAACATTTCATCCGATTTGCGTCAGCTTGCTCTCATAATAATATTAGCCAGAGCAGGATTGTCGCTGGACATCAGGGACCTCATGCAGGTAGGAAGACCAGCCGTACTCATGTGTTTTGTTCCGGCTTGTCTTGAAATAGTGGGCATGATTGTTCTTGCTCCAAAGCTTCTTGGGGTGTCTCTGCTTGAGGCAGCAATTATGGGTGCTGTAGTAGCTGCTGTT
>NZ_JAJUJR010000155.1 GCF_029265225.1 Sedimentibacter sp. | reverse complement strand
GGTCCTCCCCTACATTATTGAAACAACTTTGTCATCAGCTTGAACCTGCTTTTGCAGGTTTTTATTTTTTATTTTCTCTCATTTTGTCTTTTTCTATGTCGCTCATTCCTTTTTCAATAAGTCTCATATCAACGGATTTTTCTATTATGGTTTTAATCAACACCACAACCGGAACTCCCAAAATCATTCCCGGTATTCCGAACAAATTTCCTCCCACCGTAACAGATGTGATTATCCAGAATGGACTTACACCAACGTTGTTTCCAACAATCTTAGGGTCAAGAATGTTTGCGTCAAGCTGCTGAATCACTATGATTATAATAAGAGCATATACAGCCTTCGGAGGATCCACGAAAAATGAAACAATAACCACAGGAACTGAGCCTATTATAGGACCAAAATAAGGAATGACGTTGAATACTCCTATTATTGTCCCCATGAGCGGTGCATAGGGCACCTTGAATATGTAGAATGTTATTACACATATGACTCCAACAATTGCAGAATCAAGCAGTTTGCCGTTTAAAAAACTCTTAAAAATTTTATTTCCGCTGCTGAAGGCTTCAAGAGTCTTTCTTGCTTTATTTTCATTGAAATAAGCATATATGAATCTTCTTCCTCTGGCCAGAATGTCTTCCTTTTCAGAAAGCATGTAAATGTTTATGATGAAGCTTGTTACAACAGTAAATGTACTTGAGCCTATGTTGGTAACCAGTCTCATGAGCATGTTTGACACCCTGAGGAGCAGTTCATTTATTAGTCCTTTCACTGATTCACTTGCTTCAAGAATATAATCAGTCACGTAAACAACGTACGGGTGGTCAATCCTGTTTTTAAGGTCCGTAACTATTTGTACAACATCCACATTTCCATCCATGATGAAGTTCACTATGTTGTTAATATTTTCAACTATCTGAGGCACAACCTTGTATATGAGCGTGCTTATGAGGATTATAAGTATCATGCATGCAAGAAAAATTCCCTGTGCCCTTCTTACCTTGAGCTTCCTCATGAAAAACTCAACAACCGAATCAAGAAGATACGCAATTATAAGCGCGTAAATAACAGGCTTGAATGAATGGATAATCCAGCTGAAAGCGCCGGGGTTAAAAACAATCAGCAAAATTATCAGAGCCATAAACATTATGGGCAGTGATAATTTTACTATGCTTTTATATTTTTCGATGGTATTATCTCCTTTGCTACATTATTTTGGCCTGGCCTCTGTAAACAACGCCCTGTCTTCCATTGACAGTGAGAAGTTCTCCATCCTTTATGATTTTTGTGCAGTTTTCTGCTCCAACTACTACTTCAATTCCAAGATTAAGTCCTGCAATGAATGCATGTGATGTGAGGCCGCCTTCTTCAACTATTATTGCCGAAGCCCTTGACATATATTCAATCACATCCTTGTCAGTTGCAGTCATTACAATAATGTCCCCGTCTTCGAACTTGTCATTCAGTTCCTGGGCATTTTTTGCAACTCTTGCCTTAGCTATAACAGTTTCTTTTCCTACTCCCACTCTCTTGTAGAGAATTTCGCTGACTATGTGAACCTTTAAAAGATTTGTGCTGCCTGATACTCCAACCGGCACGCCTGCTGTTATGATTGTCAGGTCTCCGTTTTCGATGTATCCCATTTCCAACGCTCTTTCCACAGATTTTTCAACTATTTCATCAGTGGAATTAAGCTTTTCAATTTGAATAGGGTATACTCCCCAGTAAAGAGACATCCTTCTCATTACCTGCTGAGACTGTGTAGCTGCAATAATCGGAGCCTTTGGTCTGTACCTGGAAACTGCAGCTGCCGTGTATCCGGATGATGTTGCCGAAATTATTGCCGAAGCCTTCAAATCGAGGCAGGTCTTGCATGTGGCATAGCTGATGGAATCTGTTATGCTGTTTTGGAATGCTATGTTTTTATTTTTTAATATTTCATCATAATCCAATGAGTTTTCAATCATTGTTGCTATTCTTGCCATGGTCTTCACGGCTTCTACAGGGTAGCTTCCTGATGCTGTTTCTCCTGACAGCATTATGGCGTCCGAACCTTCAAAAATGGCTGTTGCCACGTCTGAAACCTCTGCTCTTGTTGGACGTGGATTGCGCATCATTGAATCAAGCATCTGAGTTGCAGTAATTACAGGTTTACCGGCATCGTTGCATTTCTTTATGAGTGTCTTCTGAACGAGCGGAACTTCCTCTGCAGGTATTTCAACTCCCAGGTCTCCCCTTGCAACCATTATTCCATCTGAAACTTCTATTATTTCATCAATGTTCTCTACACCCTGCCTGTTTTCTATTTTGGAAATTATCATTATGTGGTCAGCAAGATTGTCTTCCAGAATTCTTCTTATGGCAATTACATCATCTGCCTTTCTAATGAATGATGCAGCTATGTAGTCAATGCCATTTTCAATGCCAAACTGGATGTCGTCTATGTCCCTTTCTGTAAGGGCTGGTAAATTTATCTGGACGTTAGGAACATTTATTCCTTTTTTGTTTTTTACGGTTCCTCCGTTTTTAACAATGCATCTTAAGTCAGTGCTGTTTATGGATTCAACAACTTCAAGGCTTATGAGACCATCATCTATGAGAACCGTGTCTCCGGGTTTTACATCCAAAGCAAACTTTTCATATGTAACGCTTGATATATTTTTATTGCCCAGAATATCTCTTGTGGTCAGTATGAATTCCTGATCCTTTACAAGTTCAGCAACGCCGTTTTCAAAATCTCTTGTTCTTATTTCAGGACCCTTTGTGTCAAGCATTATTGCAGTACATGTTCCAAGATCTTCTCTTACTTTTTTTATAACATCTATTTTTGCCTGGTGTTCTTCATGGGTACCATGAGAAAAATTAAGCCTTGCCACATTCAATCCGTTTAAAACAAGTTCCTTGAAAGACTTTTCATCCTGGGATGATGGTCCTATAGTGCACACTATTTTTGTCTTTCTTAATTTCTGCATATTATCACTCCTTCTTATTCTCTTGTTAAATCATTCCGATATTATATGGAAAGTATTTTTGTAAGCTCGTATGTTTTTTCATCAAATTTCTTTTCCATTGAAAGAGCCTCTTCTATATCCATGTGGAATATTTCATTTCCTCTTATTCCAAGCACCCGGTTGGAAACAGAATTTGTCAGAAGCTCTACAGCCATGGCTCCCATCTGGCTTCCCATGAGTCTGTCAAATGCCGATGGTGTGCCTCCTCTTTGAGTGTATCCAAGAACAGAATACCTTGTGCCAACTCCTGTCCTGGCTTCTATTTTTTCGCTTATGTCCTTTGCATCTCCGGCACCTTCTGCCAGAATTATTATGCTGTGTTTTTTGCCTCTTGCTCTTCCCTGCATTATTTTATCGCACACTTCATCAATATTATAATCAACTTCAGGAATTATAACCATTTCTGCTCCTCCGGCCAGACCTGCATACAATGCTATGTCTCCGCAGTTTCTGCCCATAACCTGTATTACATTTGTCCTTCCGTGAGATGAAGAAGTGTCTCTGATTTTTTCAACTGATTCAAGCACTGTTGTAAGCGCTGTGAAAAATCCAAGGGTGTACTGAGTGTACGCCAGGTCATTGTCAATTGTACCAGGTATTCCGATGGTCGGTACTCCCGCTTTTGCAAGCTCTCTGGCTCCCATGAACGTGCCGTCTCCTCCGATGGTAACAAGACCATCAAGACCTAAATACTTTACGTTCTTAAGTGCTCTCTCAAAGCCCTCCTTTTCCTGGAATTCCTTACTTCTGGCACTTCCAAGAACCGTACCTCCTCTGTGAATAATATCAGCAACCGAAGAAAGGTTCATCTCAATGGAATCTCCTTCAACCAGGCCTCTGTAGCCGTTTTTAATACCTGCAACATTTATGTTATTGAAAATTCCGTATCTTACTACTGCCCTGATGGCAGCATTCATTCCCGGCGCATCTCCTCCGCTGGTAAGTACTCCGATTTTTTTCATGAAAGCCTCCGTTTTTAAAATTAAGAATTAAAAGTTATTTCAATTTTGTAGGGGAGGACCTCGTGTCCTCCCGCGCGGGCGGGCAGTAACCCGCCCCTACAATTGATATTTCTTTATTTTACAACTACGTTTATTTCTCCAAGCAATGTTTTTAAATCATTTATTAATTCTTTATCATCTGCATTTACCCAACAGTTCTTTGGCAGAACCATGTTTGCTTTTTCCTGTTCACTGTAGATTATAACACAATCATTGCCGCTGTATTTACTAATATTTGTAAATAAATCATTTTTTATTTTAATATAGTGATTTTTATCTGCAACCTTGATGTATAATTTCTTTTCCTTAGGTTCAGCAGCCTTTGTGTTGCTTTTTTTTAGCTCTGTAATTTTGTTGCATATGAGCTTAGGCGCGTCATCTTCTGCTGCATTTATTGTTCCTTCAATTAGGACTATGCTGTCTTCGTACAAAAGATCCTTGCAGTTTTCGTAAACCTTGGGGAATATAATTCCTTCAAAAGTTCCGTACAAATCCTCCAATGTGATAAAAGCCATCATGTTGTTGTTCTTGGTTATTTTATTTTGTTTTTTGATAATTATTCCACCCATTACAACGCGGCTTCCATCTCTTATGTCCTTGTTTTCTTCTTCTGAATCTTTAAGCTCGGCTATTTCACTGGAATTTGTAGTAGCTCTTTTGTCAAGTTCATCCTCGTATTCAGAAAGAGGATGACCGCTTAAGTAAACTCCAACCATTTCCTTTTCCATGGCCAGAAGCATTTTTTCGTTGTATTCCGGAAGCTTGGGCATTTCATCATTTAAAGACATATCGACTTTTGAGGATACATTGTCGTCAAACAACGAAAACTGACCTTCTATGTTTCTTTTTTTCTGATTTACAATTGAATCAATGGTCTTTTCATAAACAGCCATGAGCTGTGACCTGTAAACTCCAAGAAAATCAAATGCTCCGCACTTTATGAGAGATTCAATCTGCCTTTTGTTCAGGACGCTCTGGTCAACCTTTGTGCAGAAATCAGTGAAGCTTGTGAACCTGCCTTTTGTTTGTCTTGCCCTTACAATATCGGCTATTACATTTGTTCCAACATTTTTTACGGCAGCCAGGCCGAAACGGATTTTTCCGTTTTCAACGGTAAACTTGTCTCGGCTTTCATTGACATCCGGCGGCAGTATTTCTATTCCAAGCCTCTTGCATTCCCTGATATACAACGAAACCGTTCCTGAACTGCCCATGATGCTTGAAATCAAAGCTGCCATGAATTCCACAGGATAATAGTGCTTTAGCCATGCTGTTTCATATGCCAAAGCAGCATAGGCAACCGAATGGGCTTTTGGAAAGGCATACTTTGCAAATTCAACCATAAGGTCGTAAATGTCGTTAGCTGACTTTTCATCAACACCGTTGTTTACAGCCCCTAAAATTGCAGGTTCATTATTTTCAGCCTTCTTGCCGTAAATAAAGTTTTGTCTTTCTTCAAGCATAACGCTCATTTTTTTCTTTCCCATGGCACGGCGCAGAAGATCTGAACGCCCCATAGTAAATCCGCCGATGTCTCTTACTATCTGCATGACCTGTTCCTGATAAACCATGCAGCCGTATGTTACGTTAAGTATTGGTTCAAGCTTGGGATGAAGGTATGTTACACTGTCCGGATTAAGCTTGTTTTTTATATATACCGGAATCTGCCCCAT
>NZ_JAJUJR010000001.1 GCF_029265225.1 Sedimentibacter sp. | reverse complement strand
TTATTCTAATAGGATTTTTACATTTGCTCTACATTTTTTTATATTTTTATTATTTTGTATAATAAAAATGCTGAGATGTTTTTATAACACCCCAACATTTATTATAGAACCAAAATTAAATAATAAAAAACATTAAGCTTTAATTTAGCTTAATGTTTTTTATTATTATTTATAATAGCTTTTGTAATAAAGCACAGGAACCAGAATCCCTCCGCCTATGAAATTCCCAAGTGTGGCTGCAATTATGTTCTTCAATACCAGTGCAGATGTTACAGAAGAATTAAACAGCATTCCCATGGGCAGAAAAAACATGTTTGCCACGGAATGCTCATAGCCGCAGAGAACAAACAACATTACCGGAAACCAGCACCCAAGAAGTTTTCCTGCAGTATCCCTTGCTGTAAGAGAAAACCAGACGCCCAGGGACACAAGTATGTTGCACAATATTCCTCTCATGACCACCTGCAAAAATGACAGCGACACCTTTGCATTTGCAACCTGGGCAATTGTTTCGGCAAGAATGGGTTTAGAATAAACTCCTCCCACGTAAAGTATTGCCACGGCCAGAAGTGCTCCTGCAAAGTTTCCCAGCCACACCTGCGCAAGGGTTTTTATAAAATCCTTCAAACTTATTGTTTTATTTAACAGTCCAAATGTCATGAGACAATTTCCGGTGAAAAGTTCCCCGCCCACAAGCACAATAAGCATGAGTCCCACAGGAAATACCGCAGCTCTTAAAAACAAGCTTTCATATGCAACTATGAAGCCATGTCCTCCCAGGGCAATATAAAAACCTGCCGCAATGCTCAGCAGTATTCGTTTTCCCGGGGGATAGGTAGCCTTTACGGCTGATGAATTTATGAGAGCGTCCGAGGTTTCCTTTGGCGATAAACAAACATTACTCAACTTAACACCCCTTTGAATGAATTTTATATGAGTACAAAAAAGCTAATGTCATGCTGAGTGCAGCGAAGAATATGTTTTTCTAAAACATATTACTTCAGCTGCGCCTCAAAATGACAATGAATAAATGTAATTTTTTAAGTGATTAGAACAGCCCTTTTATTTTTCCGTCAACATCAACATCTATGTTTTCTGCAGCAGGTACCTTTGGAAGTCCTGGCATCTTCATAATGTCTCCTGTAAGAGCTACTAAAAATCCTGCACCTGCAGAGATTGTAATGTCCCTGATGGTAATTTTAAATCCTGTAGGCCTTCCAAGAACTTTAGGATCGTCTGTGAGAGAGTACTGGTTCTTAGCCATGCATATTGGCAGATTTCCAAATCCAAGCTTTTCAAAGTTGGCGATTTCCTTGCTTGCCTTAGGAGAAAATTCCACCGCATCTGCTCCGTATAATTTTGTTGCAATGGCTTTTATTTTATCCTTTATTGGAATGTCAAGTTCATATGCAAATTCCACATTGCTTTCCTTTTCTGACAGCCTTAAAACCTCTTCTGCCAGTTCCTTGCCACCCTTGCTTCCCATGCCCCACACTTCGGACAAAGCAACATTTACTCCAAGCTCCTTGCACTTGTCTTTTATGAGACTGAGTTCAGCCGGAGTATCTGTAGGAAATTTGTTTATGGCAACAACGGCAGGAAGTTTAAACACCTGTGTTATGTTTTCAACATGCTTTAAAAGGTTTGGAAGTCCTTTTTCAAGAGCTTCAAGGTTTTCAGCTCCAAGATCTGCCTTGGCAACTCCGCCGTTATACTTAAGAGCCTTTACTGTCGCAACTATTACAACAGCACTTGGTCTTAAGCCAGTTGTCCTGCATTTAATGTCTATAAATTTTTCAGCACCCAGGTCTGCGCCAAATCCTGCTTCCGTTACAATGTAGTCAGCAATTTTGCTTGCCATTCTTGTTGCAATAACAGAATTGCAACCATGTGCTATGTTTGCAAATGGTCCTCCGTGTATGAATGCCGGAGTTCCTTCCAATGTCTGTACAAGATTTGGTTTCAGGGCATCCTTAAGCAAAGCAGCCATCGCTCCATGAGCCTTCAGCTGGCCAGCAGTTACAGGTTCTCCCTTTCTGTTGTACGCTACTATTATATGTGATAATTTTTCCTTTAATTCAATTATGTCGTTTGACAGGCAGAATACAGCCATTACTTCTGAAGCAACTGTTATGTCGAAACCATCTTCTCTTGTTACTCCCTCAGTCTTTCCTCCAAGGCCGTCAACTATGTGTCTTAGCTGTCTGTCATTCATGTCAACTGCTCTTCTCCACACAATTCTTCTTGTGTCTATGTCAAGCTCGTTGCCTTGGTGTATGTGATTGTCAATCATTGCTGCAAGAAGATTGTTAGCAGCTCCTATAGCATGAAAATCTCCTGTAAAGTGAAGATTTATGTCTTCCATAGGAACAACCTGTGCGTATCCTCCTCCGGCTGCACCGCCCTTTACTCCAAATACAGGACCCAGGGATGGTTCACGAAGAGCTATTATTGTTTTTTTGCCAAGACTGGAAAGAGAATCACCAAGTCCGATGGTTGTGGTTGTCTTGCCTTCCCCTGCCGGAGTAGGATTGATTGCTGTCACAAGTATGAGTTTGGCTTCGTCGTTGTCCTTTAATTCATTCTGCAGATATCTGTAGTCAATTTTAGCCTTGTATTTTCCATAATTTTCAACATATTGGTCCGGTATTTCTATTTTGTCCGCAATGTTGTTGATAACTTCCATTTTTGCCTGCTGTGCAATTTCGATGTCGCTTAAAAATTCTGCCATAAAGACCTCCTGATTTAAAGTTAATACTTTTGAACCTGTGTTTACGTTTACCCAATTATATTATAATGTTCGCAGAATGTCAACAGTGCAGTGTTTGTGAAATTTCCGGCACTGTTGATTTTTCAGCATTGTAGAAAATACGGTCTTATTTTTTGTTTATACTTTCTGCTGCAAGATGCCCGGTTGAAAAAGCAGCCTGTATGTTAAATCCTCCTGTGTCTCCGTCATAATCAATTACTTCTCCAGCAAAGTAAAGACCGTGAACAATTTTTGACTCCATTGTTTTCTGATTGATTTCAGATGTATTCACACCGCCCTTAGTTGCCATTGCAATGTTGTAATCGCCGAGCCTTTCAACTGTGAGACAGTGTTCACAAAGCATTTCCATTAGCTTTTTCCTTTTATTTTTGTCAAGCTCACTGCACATCTTATCTTCTTCTATGCCTGCAATCTCCAGGATTTTATCAGTGAAGCGCTTTGGCATGTCTAGAGACTTCAGAACAGTCTTCACATTGTACTTTCCTGAGCTGAAAATCATCTTTTCAAAATCTCTTTTAAATTCTTCAGCATTTGAAAAACGAGTGAAATTGATTTTAACCACATCACCTTTTTCCATGTACCTTGAATTGTTAAGTATCACGGGACCTGAGATGTTCACGTGGGTGAAAAGCATGTCTCCTGAAAACTCCTTAATTTTTTTGTTGTTTCTCCAAAGACTTATTTTAATGTTTTCAAATGAAATGCCTGACAAATCCTTGAAGCGGTAATTTTCCACATATACAGGAGCAAGACATGGTTTTGGCTGCTCTATAGTATGACCCAGAGATTTTGCAAAATGGTATCCGTCACCTGCAGAGCCAGTGTTGGGGTATGATTTCCCTCCGGCAGCAATAATGAGATTTGTGCATGCATGTGTTGTTTTGCCTGCCTTCACCAGAAACATGTTTTCACTCTCGTCCCTGCTTACTTTTTCTACTGAAGCATCATATAAAATTTTCACATTGTTCTCTCTGCATTTTTCTGTTAAAGCATCAACTATATCTGATGACTTAAATGACACAGGAAAAACCTTTCCGTCTTCCCTTATGACGACAGGAACTCCTGACTTATGGAAAAATTCCATTGACTGTTTGTTTGTAAAGCCAAAAAGGGCAGTCTTTAAAAACCTGCCTCTTTCACCATATCTGGTTAAAAATTCGCTCATTTCACAGCTATTTGTGAAGTTGCACTGACCTGCCCCTGACAAAAGAATTTTCCTGCCGGCAACACTGTTTTTTTCAAGGAGCAGCACACTTTTGTCCTTAATGGAAAGGGCAGCAAAAAGTCCTGCTGCGCCTGCTCCTATTATAATAACATCATATTTCATTATGCGGTCTTTCCTTCTGACTTATCATTTTGCATTTGTGTATCCAAAGTATCTTCCGATTCGATGGTATCCATATTTTCAGTTTCTTCTGTTTCATCAATGTTTTTTATACTGTAAGCGTCTTTCATTTCTTCAATACTAATTGTTGCCGAAACCCTGTATTCTATTCCCTGCTCCTCATATGTTCCTTCAAAAGTTATTGCATTGTCCCCATCCACATGAAGTGATGTGTATTTATTTTTGCTGTCTAAATTAAGTTCCTGTCCTGTTGAAGAAGAAAAGTCATAAAGAGAGTAGACATTGGTATCAGGATTTTGAATTAGTACTGTTGCAGTTCCAGGCAAGAGATATATTTCACCCTTTGCCTTGAATTCTCCTGCCACCATGCTGTTTTGTGCATCAATTACTTTTTTGTCGCCGCTTCCGGAATCAATGACTATAAACTTGTCCTGTAAAAGCCACTTCCAGCTTCCTGATTTTTCAAAACTTGCCCCTTCCAATAATGAAGGCTTGTCTTCTCCGATATTCCACACAAATATCTGGCTGAACTTTTCACCGTAACCTGTGGTCAGGAACAATATTTTGCTGTCCGTGGACTGAATTATTTCAATTTTTCTGTAGGAATCATCAAGTGATGATATGCTGTCATTCAAATACGATGTTATGCTGTTCTTATCAGTTTCTTCCGATTTAAAATCAGGTATGTCGTCACTTTCTACAATATCGAGTAATGATTCGGCTTCCTGAAGCTGAGAAATGATGGCTTCATTGTTTTTAGCAAGATTCAGATAATCCTTCTCCAATTTTTCAAGTTCTGTCTTTGCGCTGTCAAGCTCATTCTTCAAACTTTCATTTTCCTTCTGCATTTCCTCCGTGCTAAGCTTTCCTGTATATTCTGAAGGCTTTACACCTGTTTCCTCTGATGCCGGCAACCTGGTGCAGCCCGATAGAATTAACACAAAAGTTAAAATTAATATTAAAATCATTGTGGTCTTTTTCATATAATCATCTCCTTATCTTAGCAAAAAAGCATCTGTTCCCAGATGCTTTCACTTACTGTATCATTATGCTTGCTGCCACATATTCTCCGCTCTGGGAAATAGCAGTGCTCAATATGTTTTCGCCTTCTTCCAAATCCTTGAAGTACTTTGTGGCTCCCGTTGTATCAAATATTTTTGTAGTGCCGGTAACAGTGAGGTAAATGAGTTCCTTCTGTCCGTTATCCTTTATGTTCTGCATCATTATGATCTTGTCGTCTGAATTGATGTAGATTACTTTTCCTGAAAAGCTCTTTGCAGTCTGCAGCTGAGATGCTTCAATTGTAACAATTTCATTGCCTGAAGTATTGACGCTTACATTGTAGCCAACCCTGAGGTCATAAATTGTTGCATTGTTGCTTCCTATGGTAATTATAACATTGCTGCTTACAGCATATTGTGTAGTTTCTCCATCTTCATCGGCAATTTTAATTTTGTTGTCATCGCCTATTAGAATTTCCTTTATAGTTCCGCTTAATTCTGCTTCCTTGGCAATGGTGTTGATGCCAATCATTTCATCGTATTCTGTAGTAATTGTAACCTCATCGCCAACTCTTACCTGGTCGAAGCTTGAATCATCATCATTTCTTGTTACATCTACGTCGCTGTTGAACGTGAATGACTTGATTACACCCTCATCAGTCTTTATTTTTACTATTATAGGATAATTATAATCGATGGCAGTTATTGTTCCGTCGTATTTCTTAATTCTGCTGACGGAATTTATCTGATAAACCTCATCATCCTCAATGTACAATGTAACTTCATCATCTTCGTCAAGTTCCTTGAGTGCTATTTCCTCGCCGTCCAGGTATACTTCAACATCTGTAGGCAAATCATATGTAATTTTGTCATCGTCTTCGTCTATTATTGTAATTTTTGCAGGAGCGACATATGCAACATAGTAAATTATACCTCTAACAACGTCTGTTGAACTGTCTGCTTCCAATTTTACTGCAACTCTTTCACTGTTGATCTTGCATTTTACAAGCATGTCCTCTTCAAGGTCGTCAATGTCTGCAGCCTTTCCATTTAAATATATGTCCGTATCCTTGTTTATTTTAACAATGCTTTCAACTTCATTGTCGTCCTTTACATAAATGTAAGATTCAGCTGAACCTTCTGAAACTTCTGTAATTATTCCGCTTACTGATGTTGTGGGCACATAATCATCAAAGTCCGGATAAACATCATTTGTATCTATATATTTGTAGGCCTTGTCAAGCAAAGTTGCAATTTCAGCCCTTGTGATTTTATCTGATGGATTAATGTTTTTATTTGCGTCACCTTCAAGTATGTCCTTGTCGTACATAACATATATGTATGGTCTTGCAGATGTGGATATTTCAGCTGCATCAGCAAAAGGCAGAGTATATACCTTTAAATTCTGAGCCTCATCTCCAAGCATCATCGCTTTTGTGAGAAGTACTGCTATTTCCTCTCTTGTTGCCTGCTGGAATATTGTTTTCTTTGCAAACATGTCTTCAATTCCGTTTTCAGAAACAACTCCAAGTTCGATTATCACCGATAAATATTCAAAAGACCATTCACTGTACAATGTGTTTGTCATTTCCTTAAGTGAAGGTTCATATTCTTCAACTATCTTTTCTTTCAAGTCATCGTCTATGTCATAAAGTCTGGATATCATCACCAAAGCTTCCAGCACTGTGACATTGTTGTCCGGTTTGAACGTTCCGTCTTTATATCCGGTTACCAGTCCGTTTGAAGCCACCCTCTCTATGTAGCTTTTAGCCCAGTGAGTTGATATATCAGTAAATGCAGCGGCATTTGCAGTCATTGTAAACAGCAGAGAAATTACCACGGTCAACAATAATAATTTATTAAGTATTTTACTTTTCATAATACCTCCTAGCCATCCATATTTAAGTAAATTATATCACAAAAGCATAGTGTCTGCAATTTAATTTATTGTTTTGCGCGGAAATATGACAAATTACGGCATTCGCTGCGATGGGTTAAAAACACTCCATTGTAAATAAAATATTGACTTTCTGCTGTAATATGATAGATTTTATTTATAAATAACATTCTAATGAGAATTAACATGACTAAAAAGTTGTGAGAGAAATATCAGTATGAAAGGATAATGATTTTGGAAGAATTCAGAAAAGAAATAAACTCAATAGACGAAGAATTGGTCCGTTTGCTTGAAAGAAGATTCAATGTTGTTCTTAAAATAGGCCAGTACAAAAAAGAAAACAACCTTCCCATATATGATGAAGACAGGGAAAAAAAAGTTATTGAAAACTGTGTGAGCAGGCTGGAAAACAAAAATTATTCGCACCACATGGAGACTTTGTACCATCACATAATGGACACCTGCAAGGACTTGGAAAAATAATCATACTAAAGGGACTGATTTATCAGTCCCTTTATATTATTCCTGAGCCATTTTCTTTACACGTTCAAATTCGTCCTGTATCTCAGCCGACGGTTCAGCCGTCATCCTGGATACAACATAGATGAAAATGCATGAAACTATAAATGCAGGAAGAAGTTCATATACTCCGAAGAATCCTCCCATTGGTTTTAAAATAAGCTTCCAAACAAATACCGCAGTTCCGCCTGACAACATTCCTGCAATTGCACCTTCCCTTGTTGTTCGTTTCCAGAAAAGCGAAAATATTGTTATTGGTCCGAATGTAGCTCCGAATCCTGCCCATGCAAAGGACACAATTGTAAAAATAACGCTGTTCTCATCCAGGGCAATGATTATTCCTATTAAAGAAATGGCCACAAGTATTACCCTTGACATGTTCATAACCTGTTTGTCTGTTGCGTCCTTTTTAATGAGGTGCTGGTAAATGTTCTTTGAAAATGCAGAAGCGGCTATCAGAAGGTATGAATCTGATGAACTTATTGTAGCTGCCAGTATTCCTGCCATTACAAAGCCCGCAAGCACAGCAGGAAGCAGTCTTGAGGAAAGAACTATAAAAATGCTTTCAGAAGCGCTGTAGGTAGTGAGTTCTGCAGGGAACAAAGACCTTCCTATTATTCCCAGAGCAACAGCTGCTCCAAGAGAAATTATAACCCATACCGTGGCAATTCTTCTTGACTGTGTAAGTTCCTTAGGATCTCTTATTGCCATGAACCTGAGAAGAACCTGGGGCATTCCGAAGTAACCAAGCCCCCATGCCATTGTTGACAAAATTGTGTACCACCCGTATTTACCTGCCTCATTGAATTGAGGAACACCATTAATTATCTCTTGTGTTCCATCAACTACCTTTGGTGAGGCAATGCCGAAAAACTCGAAAAAGCCGGGTATTGATTTTGCATTTGCTGCAACAACTGCCAATCCGCCAGCAGCTGAAACACCTACAACCAATATTGTAATGAGCGCAAAAATCATAACGAAGGCCTGCATTGTGTCAGATGCCGTCTCAGCCAGGAAGCCTCCCACATACGTGTAAAACAAAACAAATGCTGCCCCTGCAATCATCATGTACTGATATTTGAAACCAAACAGAGAATTAAAAAGCTTACCCACAGTTACAAAACAGCTTGAAGCATAAACCGTGAAAAATACAAGAATAAATATTGCTGAAATAGTCATGATGATTTTGTTTTTTTCCTTGAAGCGGTTGCTGAAAAAATCCGGAAGTGTTATGGAGTCTCCTGCAACAACTGAATAATTATGAAGTCTCTTAGCAACAAAAAGCCAGTTCAGATATGTTCCTGCCGCAAGACCTATGGCTGTCCATGCTGCATCGCTTAAGCCATACCAGTATGCAACCCCTGGAAGACCCATCAAAAGCCATCCACTCATGTCGGATGCTTCGGCACTCATGGCTGTAACAAGAGGGCCCAGTGATCTTCCGCCCAAAAAATAATTCTCGCTGCTTTCATTTGCCCTCTTTGCAAAATACAATCCGATGCCGATTACCACAGCCATGTAGATTATCATTGAGACAAAAATTTGAAATGTGTCTCCTTTCATAAACCAACCTCCTCTTAGTAGTTATTTAATTATATTACCACTTTTTCATTTTATTAATCATACAGTAAATTTTAACAATCTAATAAATAAAAGTATAGATGTATTTTTAAATGTTGTCAAGGGGAATAAAGTTCGTTGTTGAACAGAAAAAAAGACAGATGGGCGATCTGTCTTTTTTTGATTCATAGGATTGATAATTAATTTATCAGCTTGTCTATTACTTCTTTAACTGTTGTCATTTTATCTATGCTTTCAAGATTTGCTCCTGAAAAAATCAGTCCATCCTTGCCGTTTACCGCATCAATGAGACCTCGTGATATGCAGTAGGGAATTTCCCTTGGATTACATTCGGATATGCAGCCGTAACACTTGTTCACTATACATCCGTTTTCCATGGAATCTGTAAGGAAGTGAGTTCTTATTGCCCTTGCAGGCATTCCAACAGGACTCTTGATTATCATTACATCTTCTTTTTTTGCATTAATATATGCATTCTTGAAATTTTCATGAGCATCACATTCAACCGTGGGAACAAAAATGCTTGCAAGCTGAAAACCGTCTGCTCCTGCATGAGCAAGCTCCATGATATCTTCCTTGTTTCTCAGTCCGCCTGCTGCTATGACCGGTATTTTAACTCCGTATTGTTCTTCATATGAAGAAATGAGTTCTTTGACTTCGATTACAATTTCCTTAAGGGACTTGTAAGTTCCTTCGATCATTTCATCCATCTTGAAGCCAAGGTGGCCTCCTGCCAGCGGTCCTTCCACAACAACAGCATCAGGAAGACGGTCATGCTTCAGCCAGCTTCTTATGATTATTTTTGCAGCCTTTGCAGAAGAAACTATGGGTGCGATTTTTGTTGCAGAATCCTTTACAAGCTTTGGCAGAGCAGTTGGAAGACCTGCTCCTGAAACTATTAGATCTATTTTTTCCTCAACAGCTTTTTTTACATAAAGTTCGTAGTTGTTCATGGCTGCCATGAAATTCATGGCTATGATTCCTTTTGTTTTTTCTCTTGCTTTTTTAATTTCCGTAGCAATTGCCCTTAAATTTGCTTCCACAGGATTTGTTTCAAAATCAGGCTCCCTGAATCCTATCTGAACGCCAGATATTGTTCCTATGCCTCCCTGGTTTGCAACTGCAGATGCAAGGTTGGAAAGCGAAACGCCTATTCCCATTCCTCCCTGCACTATGGGGATTCTTGCTGTCAAATTTCCTATTTTCAATTCTTTTAATTCCATATATTCTCCATTGTTTTAAATATCTAGTTATTTGATACTCAAAGTATATATGTAAAGACTCGGATTGTCAAGGAAAAATAAAAATGGTACCGCATTTGCGGCACCACATTTCATTTAATATTGTGAACTGTATTCATCTAGTGCAGCCTTGGTATTTTCCTGTTTTTCTTCTATGGCTGCCTTGACCATCAAGTCCTTGACTTTCATGAGTCTTGTCTGATTTCCTCTTTCATTTTCATCAAGTTTCATCTGAATGTACTTGATTGTTTCCTGGAACTGAGGAATCATAACATATTCAAGAGCATTAACTCTTCTTCTTGTTTTTTCTATTTCAGCTGCAAGAAGTTGAACTTCTTTTTCTACAGCAGCCAGACGAAGCATTTCAGGAAATATTCCCGACAAATTTTCAATGGCGTTGTCTAATTCTGCCGAGGTGTTGGCAAAACCGTAAGGATAAATGTTAGCTGTGTCATCTGTTGTTGTTGTAAAGTCAAAAACAGGCACATCAACACTCATTACATTTTTTCTGCCTACTTCTATGGAAACTCCCTGCTTCGGATACATCAACGCTTCATTCAATACTTCTGAAGACATGACGGCGCTGGCTATTACGAAATTGGAATAGATGCTTCCGATCTGCGCTTCTACTTGCTCTCTTAACCTTTTGTTTTCTCTTGCAAGCTCCAAAAATTGTTTCATAAGCTCATCACGTTTATCTTTCAGCATCTTGTGACCCTTAACAGCCACTTTAAGACGCTTTTTCAAAGAGGTTAACACCATTCTGGTCGGATTTACATTTAACCTTGCCATGCGTTTCCCCCCTCATTATTCATTTTTTGGATAGTATTTTTCGATATACGCGTCTCTTATACGTTTCAATTCACTCTTAGGAAGAAGTGTCAAAAGATTCCATCCTATTTCCAATGTTTCTTCTATTGATCTGTTTGTTTCATATCCCTGTGACACATATTTCTTTTCAAATTCATCTGCAAATTTTGCATAGAATTTATCTGTGTCGGAAAGAGCAGCCTCACCAAGTATTGCCATGAGTTCTTTGGCTTCCTTACCTCTTGCATAAGCTGCAAAAAGCTGGTTCAGCACGTCAGAGTGGTCTTCTCTTGTTTTTCCTTTGCCTATACCTTTGTCTTTCAAACGTGACAGTGAAGGGAGAACGTCTATAGGAGGCTTGATATTCTTTCTGTACAATTCACGGGAAAGAATTATCTGTCCTTCTGTAATGTATCCTGTAAGGTCAGGAATTGGGTGAGTTTTGTCATCTTCAGGCATTGTTAGGATAGGAATCATGGTGATAGATCCATCTATATCTCTTTTTCTTCCTGCCCTTTCATAAAGTGAAGCCAAGTCAGTATAAAGATAACCTGGATATCCACGTCTTCCCGGAACTTCCTTGCGGGCTGCTGAAACTTCACGGAGAGCTTCTGCGTAGTTTGTTATGTCTGTAAGGATTACCAGAACGTGCATTCCTTTTTCAAATGCCAGGAACTCAGCAGCAGTCAGTGCCATACGAGGAGTTGAAATACGTTCGATGGCAGGGTCATCTGCAAGGTTCATGAACAATACTGTTCTGTCTATTGCACCTGTTTTTCTGAAGTCTGTAATGAAGAAGTCTGCTTCTTCATAAGTTATACCTATTGCTGCAAATACAACGGCAAAGTTTGATTCAGTTCCGAGAACTCTTGACTGACGTGCAATTTGTGCCGCAAGGTCAGCGTGAGGCAGACCTGAGCCTGAGAATATAGGCAGCTTCTGGCCTCTAACAAGTGTGTTAAGACCGTCTATTGCAGATACTCCGGTTTGTATAAACTCATCAGGATAGTCACGTGCTGACGGGTTCATAGGCAGACCGCTTATATCCATTCTCTTTTCCGGTATTATTTCAGGGCCGTTGTCTATAGGTCTTCCAAGACCGTCAAATACACGGCCAAGCATGTCGTAAGACACGGCAAGTTCCATTCCTCTTCCCAGAAATTTAACTTTGCTTTCTGCCAGGTTTATTCCCGCAGAGCTTTCAAACAGCTGTACCAAAGCGTTGCTTCCGTTGATCTCGAGAACTCTGCAGCTTCTTGTTTCTCCGTTTGGAAGTTCAATTACTCCCAATTCATCAAACGCAACATTTTCAACATTTTTAACAAGCATCAGAGGACCTGCAACCTCAGATATAGTCTTATATTCTCTAATCATCCTACTCAACCTCCCTGCTTGCTACAAGAGCCGACATTTCAGTTTCAATTTGTTTTCTGATGTCTTCATAAACTCCTGCTATATCTTTTTCTTCTGTATATTTAAATCTTCCTATTCTTTCTCTTACAGGAAGGTCTGACAATGCTTTAAAATCTGCTCCGTCCTTAAGTGCTGCCAGGCCGTCTTCGTAATATTTCAAAATCAATGTCAAAAGCTTATATTGTTTTTCAAGTGACGTATATGTGTCAACTTCATGGAAAGCATTCTGATGCAAATAGTCTTCTCTTATGGAACGAGTAGCTTCAAGTTTTAATCTGTCGTCAACTGAAAGTGAATCAACACCGACCAGCTGAACTATTTCGTTCAATTCTGCTTCTTCCTGCAAAAGCTTCATTGTTTCTGCACGAAGCTCTGACCAGTTTCTTGCCACATTTTCATCAAACCATTTGTTAAGTCTGTCAACATACAAGGAGTAACTGTTAAGCCAGTTGATTGCCGGGAAGTGACGCTTGTAAGCAAGCTGAGCATCAAGAGCCCAGAATACTTTTACTATACGAAGAGTTGCCTGTGAAACAGGTTCTGAAATATCTCCTCCTGGAGGTGATACGGCACCTATGGCAGACAGCGTTCCTTCTCTTCCTTCTGAACCAAGGCTTATAACTCTTCCTGCTCTTTCATAGAACTGAGCAAGACGTGATGCCAGGTATGCCGGATATCCTTCTTCACCAGGCATTTCTTCAAGACGACCTGACATTTCACGAAGAGCTTCCGCCCAACGGGATGTTGAGTCAGCCATCAATGCAACTGAATAGCCCATGTCTCTGAAGTATTCTGCAATTGTAATTCCTGTGTAGATGCTTGCTTCACGGGCAGCAACAGGCATATCTGATGTATTTGCTATAAGAACGGTACGTTTCATAAGAGATTCGCCTGTTCTTGGGTCCTTCAGTTCAGGGAACTCCATAAGAACGTCTGTCATCTCGTTTCCACGTTCGCCGCATCCTATATAAACAACTATTTCCGCATCAGCCCACTTAGCCAGCTGATGCTGTACAACAGTCTTTCCGCTTCCGAAAGGTCCAGGAACAGCTGCAACCCCTCCCTTTGATATAGGGAACATCGTGTCTATAACTCTTTGTCCTGTAACCAACGGTCTTTCCGGAACAAGTTTTTCCTTGTATGGACGACCCTTTCTAACAGGCCATTTCTGCATCATTGTAAGATTTACTTTTTCGCCGTTGTCTTTTTTAACAACGCATACTGTTTCTTCAACAGTGAAGCTTCCTGATTTTATTTCTTCAATTGTTCCGCTGATTCCATAAGGAACCATTATTTTCTGCTGAACAACAATTGTTTCTTGAACAGTTCCTATTATGTCTCCGGCCTGAACTTTGTCACCGGCTTTAGCTACAGGAACAAATTCCCATTTCTTTTCCCTGTTAAGAGAAGGAACCTGGACTCCTCTTGCTATGTTAGGTCCTGCGATTTTTCTGATTTCTTCCAGAGGACGCTGAATTCCGTCATAAATTGTTTCAATAAGGCCAGGTCCCAGTTCAACTGACAACTGCGCACCTGTTGTTACTACAGGAGCTCCTGGAGCTAATCCTGCTGTTTCTTCATATACCTGTATGGATGCTTTGTCGCCGCGCATCTCTATAATTTCACCAATCAATCCCTGTTCGCTTACACGCACAACGTCGAACATGTCTGCTTCTTTCATTCCTTCTGCAATGACCAGCGGACCGGATATTTTTACTACTCTACCTTGGCTCATTAAATAAATCACCTGCTTTCATTTTATATACATAAGTTAATTAGTCATTGTTGAACAATATGTCGGCACCAACTGCTTTTTCTACTGCCTTTTTGATATTCTGAATTCCTATTCCCTGACTTCCCTGCATTCCAGGAATCGGTATTATTGCCGGCAGGCGTTTTTCATTGTATTCGTAAACAGCATCCTTGATTTCAGCATAGAAACTTTCCGTGATGTATATAATGGCATAATCTTCTTTTGCTATCTCACGAAGAGTGCGTCTTGCGTCATCCTTCGTTACGCAGTCGAAAACATCCAGTCCAACTGCCTTAAAACCCAAGATGCTTTGTTTATCTCCTATAACACCTATCTTATACATAAGTCTCTCTCAACCTCTCTCTGATAAGTTCCGTCGAGATGCCTGCAAGTTTGCCTGCCATTATAATCCTTGCAATTTTTATCTCGTTGTCCTTTGCTATTAGGTAGCCTGCAAGAGGCTCAATTCCGAAAGGAACATATTTAGCATTCTTCACATGCTCGATGATTTTATTGTCCAGTAGTTTTTCAAGCTTTGTAAACATTCCTGTGCTTACAAGGGATTCCGTGCCTTCAAGGAACAATTCCTTGAAGCCGTAAGCTGAAAGCTGCTCTGCAAACTTTTCAAAAGGCTCATCGTAGTTTTTTATGAATACCTGTTCATGAATTTTTCCGCCGGTTAAGAAAACCTTGGTAAAAAAGTCCCATGACTTGTTCATTCTTTTAAGTCTCACATATGTTTTCAAATTGATTGCATCTATCTGCAACTTGACATAATCAATTATAAAATTACTGTTTGTGTTTTCTGCTGAAGTGAGCATTTCATCGTAACAATATTTGTCCAGGACAAAATCTATTACCTGAGGATCGTTTGTTTTAGGAAATGTTTCGATTATTTCCTTTAACGCCTTGCCCATATTTTCTGTCAGGCCCGAAAAATCTCTTTCCTTAACGGAATATTTCAAAACCTTCAAGTCTATGGACCCGGTATCAACAAGATTCTCGGAAGCATCTATGCCTAAATATTCTGCCTTCATGATTACCTTTAAATTGTGATAATCGTATGGGTATAAAAACATGTTGAAGAAATCCAGCTCGGGAGCAACAGAAGTTATGAAGTCGTATGTCTTTTTATGCTCTACCGCCAAGAGCTTTTCATAGTCGTTAGGTTCGACCATTTCGCCGGAATTGCCGTAATTCAGGTCATCCAGCACCCTTAAAGCATCTTCATTTGTTTTTGCATCAATCATCTTTTCTGCTCTTTCCCGGGTAAGCATGTTTTTTTCAACGCTTCGAACCCTTGCAGTAGAAAACAAATAATCTGTATCTTTAATCTTTGCCAAAGCCATTCCTCCTTTCAGGCAGGAAAATTATTTAAAAAGCGCATTTGCAACTTCGTTTGTAAGTTCATCCCTCATGGAGTCCAATATGGTTTCAAAGGTGCTGTTGATTTCAATTGATCCGTTGTTAAGCACAAATCCTCCGCCTGACTCAATTGTTTTATCGCTTAATGCAATCTTTTCTGCTTTTAATTTTTCATTGACTGCCTTTACTAATTTTTCGCCGATTTTGTTCTTGTCACGCTCATTCAATATGATTGTTCCCCTGCAGTTAGGAATCTTTACAATTTCATCTGTAAGGAAACTCAAATACTCGTCTTCTGGCATTGTTTTAAGCTTTTCAAGAGCTGAATTGAAGCTTTTTTTAATGACTTCCTGCTTTGCAGAAAGCATCATCTTTCTTCCTTGAAGCTCTGCAGCAGATACTTTTCTGCTTTTTAGTCCTTCAGCTTCCTTTTCAGCCTTTTCTGCAGCTGCCTTTTTAATTGCTTCAGCTTCGATTTTAGCTTTGTCTATGATATCTTGCTTAGTTTTCTCAGCATTTGCTATGGAAATCTCAGCAATGTTTCTTGCATCGCTTAAAATATTCGTTGTTATATTTTCAATGCTCATCTTTTCACATCCTTATTTGAATTTTAAAACTTTTATTAAATAGCAATTCCGTTTATCATAAGGAAAGAAATAAGAAGTGCCAATACTGCATATGTTTCAACCATTGCAGCGTAAACCATAGCTTTTGCTATTTCTTCAGGTCTCTTGCCAATAAGCATAATACCAGATGCTGCAACCTTGCCCTGATGAATAGCTGAAATTATACCTACAACACCTATAGGAAGAGAAGCTGCAAGGAATAATCCTCCCTGAACAGCAGAAAGTTCTGCCATGCTTCCGCCTAATAAACCAATTTTGTTAAGAATGATAAATGCAATCAAAAGTCCATATATACCCTGAGTACCTGGCAATGCCTGCAAAATCAATGTAGAACCGAATTTTTTAGGATCTTCCGCAACAACTCCGGCTGCTGCCTGACCTGCTATACCAACGCCTATCGCACTTCCTATACCTGCCAATGCAGCCACTGATGCGCCCAAAATTGCTAAAAAGTTACCACTAACTAAAATATTGTTCATTTAAATTTCCTCCTTGATTATTCTGTTATATTTAGTTTTTTTCATAAACGGCTTGAATGGCTCTCCGCCGCCTTCATAAAATTTACCGAAGAATTCAACATACTGCAGCCTTGCAGCATGTACGAAAGCTCCCAGAGCATTTATTGCAAAATTGAATGTGTGTCCTATGATCATAACCACCACAAACAACAGTATGCCGAAAATGTTTCTTCCTCCCATAGAGCCTAATATGCTCATAACGGAAGATACAACTCCTGTGGCCAATCCTAAGGCCAAAAGTCTTGAATATGAAAGAACATCGCTTAAGTAGCTTGTTATGTTGTACAGGCTTAGTACACCGCTTATGAGCTTACCCACAACATTCTTTTTTGCTCTTCCCTGTGTAAGAACAAGTCCCAAAGCAAATATTATGGACATCCATTTGCCTATCTGTCCGGAACCTGGAATTATTGAATTGCCGAATAAGAGAAGAATCAATCCTATGATAAGTCCATACCAGAAGCCTATGTCAAACAAGGCATCCAATGGATTTCCGTCTCTTATGAGCATGTATGCTTTCACTGCCATACCGGTGAACAGGTGGATTATTCCGAAAACAAATGATACTATCAAAAGTGTCATCGGCTCTTCCATCGGGTTCAGCCAAACAGGCTTCACAGTAAAATCAGAATTGAACAACAACTTTGCTGCTGCAGGCACGGCATCACCGAACCAGCTTCCAAACATCACTCCCCAGAAGGCAGTTGATATTCCACAGTAGAAGAACACTTTCATAAGCTTTTGAATTGATCCTTCCAGCTTGAATTTCTTCAGAACCATGTAAGTTGCCGCAGTCATTATCAGTCCATAACCTACATCTGCAAGCATCAGCCCAAAAAATAAGCAATAGAACGGAGCCATGTATGGTGTCGGATCTATGTTACTTGATGAAGGCAGACTGTAAAGCTCTGTGATTGCTTCAAAAGGCTGTGTGAAAGAATTGTTTTCCATAGCTATAGGAGTTTGTTCTCCTTCTTCAGGCTCTGATATTTCAAACCAGCACTGATGTTTGTTCAGCACATTCTCAACCTGCTCTTTGCAAGATTTGGGTACCCAACCTTCTATAAAGAAAGTGGAATCTGTTTTCAGCATGTTGCCGAGAATCTTATTTTTGTCTCTTTCAATTACCAGATAATCATAAAGCAACTGAATTTCTTCCTTATGTGGAACGAAGAAGGTAATATTTTTTTCAACTTCTGATTTACTCTCAGAAATTTCTTTTAATCTTTTTTCATACTGCACAATATTTTCAGCTGCAGTACCTTTCAAATCCTTGAAGGCCACTGTGTTGAAACCATATTGCTTCAAAACATCATAAACATCGTCTTTTTCCTTTATGAGGCAGATAATTGACAAGTAATGCTGGTCCTTATCGCTTCCCACAAGCTTTGCAATGCATCTGTCTGTTTTATTTTCCAGATCAGACTTCAGCTTTTCAACATCGACAATGTTTGGTACCACGCCGGTAAAGATGCTTGTATACCTTGTTTCGGTAAATTCCAAAGGAATCTCGTAACTTGCCCAAGGTTTTAAACTGAGTATGGCTGTCTCAATTTTATTTTCCTCAGAACTTAACTCATTGTAGTTCTTGTTCATTTCAAGAACTTTTGCTACGTTTTCCTCTGTCTTGTCTAAATCATTAAGGGCACTTTCAAAATCTTTTGATGATATAGCCTTTCTTGTAGAAAACATAGGCTTTTTGCTTTTGTCATACTTTTCAAGGCTGTTTAGTACTTCGCTTATTTTAGATATTTTCGCATCACAGTCCAGCACTTCAACTTCATTTCCGTCTTTTTTAACATATGAGATCCATTCCGGGTCGGTCAATTTTGAATCCTGGGCACTTATCTCGACCACTCCCAAATCCATGAGTTCTTTTATCAATGAAGATTTTGCACTGCTTAAGCCTATGGTGCTTATTTTATTCATCTTAACTATTGCCACTGGCCTTCACTATCCTTTCCAGTATAATTGATGCTGCATCATCCATGTTTTTTTCTGCGCTTTTTAAAATGTCATCACATTTTTTTGCAGCATCGCTGATTATGCTGTCATAAAGAAGCTGTCCTTCGGATTCTGCTGCTTTTAGCACATCAGTTCTTTTAGAATCAGCGATTTCTCTTGCTTCATCAACAATTTGTAGAGCTTGCGCATTAGCATTGGTAATAATTTGCTTTGCTTGCTGAGCGGCTTCTTTTTTTGTAACTTCAGCCTTTTCCTCTGCCTCCTTTATTACCTTGATTATTTCAATAGACACTATACCACCACCTCTGTCAAATATTTTTATAAAATCAAACATTTTCCTATTTCATTAATAATAAAATATAAAAAAATGTTTGTCAATAAATTTGGTATAATATAACATAAAGCCTTAAAATATGCCGTCATACTTTGCATTGCAGCGTTTGTTCGTTATTTAAGTGACAAGGTGCAATTGCAAATTTTTCCGCATTTTTGAATAAAAAACCCTTGTTTTCCTTAGGTTTTTGTCTGTTAAAAATATTAAAAACTGCAAAATTCAGCTGTTACCCTTAACAGTATATTTAATCTGGACATGCTTGGCAAGTACGCACTTTTTTGTACTATAGTACCCTAAAAGATACCTAATCTTGGTCCGGATTGTTATCTTTATATCCAAGTTCAAGATAATCAGCACCAAAACCATGCATCATCTCAAGCAAAGGAATAATTTTTTCCCCCAGTTCCGTCAATCCGTATTCAACCCTTGGAGGTACAACCGGATAAACGTGCCTGAATATCAAATGATCTTCCTCTAAACTCCTCAGCTGCTGAGTAAGCATTTTTTGAGTAACATCCGGAAGTCGTCTTTTAATGTCATTGAATCTTAAAACCTTACCGCTTAAATACCAAAGTATCATTATCTTCCTCTTTCCGGCCAGAAGCTTCTGAACCAGAACCATTGGACATACTTTGTACCTTATGCATTTGTCGCTCATGTAGCAAGTGCTGTGTCTTTCTTTATCACTGAAAATATCGCAAGAAACTGCGCTCATTTAATCACCTCTTATAATTCACAGTATCTTTTTAGATACTATGGTCTTATTTGATATATATACGATATTATAGCACATAAATCCTGTAGGGCAAGCTATTTTATTATTTTTGCGAAGGAAATATTTTACATACAACCTAAGTGCTTCAGTTACCTTTGGAATTTCATAGTTTATGATTTCCCTTAATCTAAAATTAATTCAATTAATTTCATGGATTAAGTTGGTTAATATATTAACATTCAACATTTTGAAAAATAATCAGAAAACGTAATCATAAGTTATAAAAATAAAAAAATGTGTCACATTATAAATTATAACACATTTTTTTTAAATATGGAAATTTTATTGTGAAAATATTGTCACAATTTATTCCACGGCAAAGATTAATTCTGCTTCGGCTGCAATCTCGTCATCCACGTAAGCAACTGCATTTCCTATGCCAAAATTAGCTTTTAATTTAGTTATTTCAGTAACAAGTTTCAATGTGTCACCCGGGCATACTTTTCTTTTGAATTTTGCGCTCTTAATTCCTCCAAAGTACACGGTCTTGTTCTTGAATTTTTCCATGGAAAGAATGGCTACAGCACCTGTCTGGGCCAAAGCCTCAACAATTAGAACTCCGGGCATAACAGGATTTCCAGGAAAATGTCCCTGGAAAAACTGTTCATTTATTGTCACATTTTTAATTCCCACAGCTTTTTCTCCTTCTACAAGCTCCACGATTTTGTCAATGAGGAGCATCGGGTATCTGTGAGGTATTATTTTCTGTATTTCGCTTGTATTATAGACCATATTAGTTTCCTTTATATTTTTTAAGAACCAATGTTGCATTGTGTCCGCCGAATCCAAATGCGTTTGACAATGCATAGTCATATTCTTTTTCAATTCCTGTGTTAGGAACGAAGTTCAAATCGAGCTCAGGGTCAGTAACCTGATGGTTTATTGTTGCAGGAATATATCCGTCTTCCAAAGATTTTGCACATACTATTGCTTCTACAGCTCCGGCAGCTCCAAGCAAATGGCCTGTCATAGACTTTGTAGAGCTTATTGGAACGTTCTTTGCATTTTCCTTGAATATGTTCTTTATAGCTTGTGTTTCAAACTTGTCATTGTACAATGTGCTTGTTCCGTGAGCATTGATATATCCAATATCCACAGGTGTTATGCCTGCATCTTCTATGGCATTTTTCATAGCCTTTGAAGCACCTTCTGAACTTGGGTCAGGGCTTGTCATGTGGTATGCATCGCATGTTGCTCCATAGCCAACTAACTCTGCATATATTTTTGCTCCTCTTTTTACAGCATGGTCGTAATCTTCAAGAATCATTATTCCGGCTCCTTCTCCCATTACAAATCCATGTCTTTCCTTATCAAAAGGTATTGATGCTCTGTTTACATCTGTAGTTGTTGAAAGCGTAGTAAGAGCAGAAAAACCTGCAATGGAACATGGAGTGATGGCAGCTTCACTTCCTCCGGCAATCATAACGTCGCAAATTCCATCCTGGATCCTTTTGTATGATTCTCCGATTGCATTGGCACCTGTTGCACAAGCTGTAACTGTGCTGAAGTTCACAGACTTTGCCTGGTACTTAATAGCCACAAGTCCTGAAGCTATGTTTGAAAGCATCATAGGAATGAAGAATGTGGACACTTTTCCCGGTCCTTTTTCAAGAAGCTTTGCATGCTCGGCTTCAATTGTATGAATTCCACCAACAGCACTTCCTACAATTACTCCAAAACGGTCGCTGTCTACTTTTTCTATATCAAGTCCTGAATTTTTTACTGCTATTTCAGCTGCAGCAAGTGCAAACTGGCTGTATCTGTCCTGTCTTTTTGATTCCTTTTTATCCATGTACAGTGTAGGGTCGAAATCCTTCACTTCAGCAGCAAGTTTTACGCTGAATTCAGTAGTGTCAAAAGATTCGATAGGGCTTATTCCGCATGTTCCTTTTTTTACATTTTCCCAAAATGCATCGCCTGATCCGATTGGACTTACAACGCCAACACCTGTTATTACAACTCTTCTTTTCATTTTTTCCTCCAATTTCAATTACATGTAGTATCCGCCGTTGACTGATAATACCTGGCCTGTTATATATGAAGCTTTTTCAGATATTAAAAATTCAACTGCATCTGCAATGTCGCTGGGCTGGCCAAGCTTTTGCAGCGGTATATTTTTCATCATTTCATTTTTTATGTCATCAGGTATTTTGTCAGTCATTTCCGTTTGAATGAAACCAGGGGCTACGGCATTTACAAGGACATTTTTCTTTCCAAGCTCTCTGGCCATAGATTTGGTCATTCCTATAACTCCTGCTTTAGAAGCAGCATAATTAACCTGCCCTGCATTTCCGGCAAGCCCAACTACGGATGAAATGTTTACAATTCTTCCGTACTTTTGCTTAAGCATCCTTTTGGAAATATGCCTGCAGCAGTTGAATGTTCCTTTTAAATTTGTTTCGATAACCTGATCAAATTCTTCCTCGCTCATCATTGGAAGTATGTTGTCCTTGGTTATTCCTGCATTGTTTATTAACACATCAACGGTTCCAAAGTTGTCATAAGCTTCATCGATAAGTTTCTTGGCATCTTCATAGTTTGATATGTCACACTGTACAGTCACATTTTTAGTTTCCTTGTTGGGAAAATTATTGATTAATTCTTCCATGGAAATAGTGTTGCTTCTGTAGTTGAGAACAAGATTGTAACCCAGCTCATTGAGCCTTAAAGCAATTGCAGCTCCGATACCTTTTGAAGCTCCAGTAATAATTGCAGTCTTCATAGTAATCCTTTCTGTTATGCTTACGCATAAGACAATTCTATATATTCTTTGAGTGATGCAATGCTGTCTATATTTATTGATTTCACATTTTTATCTATTTTCTTGATGAAGCTTGACAATGTCTTTCCCGGTCCTATTTCAACAAATGTTGTCACACCGTCAGCTATCATTTTTCTAACGCATTCTTCCCATCTAACGGGATTGTAAACCTGCTTTTCCAGTTTGTCTGCTATTACCTGGTCATTTTCGTAATATTCTGTATCAACATTGGAAATAACATTGCATTTTGGCTTCTTGAATTTGATTTTTGCCAAATCTTCTTTAAGCTTGGTTCCTGCAGGCTTAAGCATTGATGTGTGGAATGGTGCGCTTACCTGAAGTTTAACGGCTCTTTTTATGTTGAACTGGGAAGTCTTTGCCAATGCTTTTTCTATTGCTTCGCTTTTTCCGCCCACAACTATTTGTCCCGGGCAGTTGAAGTTTGCAGGTTCAAGCAAACCGCAGCTTTTTGTTACATCTTCACAGAAGGCTATTGCATCCTGATCTGTGCATCCCATTAGAGCAAGCATTCCGCCTTCTCCTAAAGGAACTGCATTTTGCATGTAATTTCCTCTGTTGTAAACAAGTTTGACCGCAGTTTCAAAATCCATTGCACCTGCAGCTGTCAGTGCAGAATATTCTCCGAGAGAAAGTCCTCCCATGACAACAGAATCATCCTTGTTGTTTTTCTTCAAAACTTCGTATATTGCCATGCAAGTTGTGAGAAGAGCAGGCTGAGTTATTTTAGTAACACTCAGATCCTGGTCAGGTCCTTCAAAACAAAGTTTTGCAAGATCAAATCCTAGAGCCTGGTTGGCTCTTTCAAAAATTTCCTTGCTTTCATCGAAATTGTCATAAAACTCTTTTCCCATTCCAGCGTACTGAGCACCCTGTCCTGGAAACACAAAAGCTGTCTTACTCATTACTACCTCCTGAAACAAATAAACTCAAGCTTTTCATAATAGTTTCCGCTTCATTAAACATTTCTGTGATAATTTCCTTGCAGCTTTGTTCCTTATTCACCAAGCCTGCAATTTGTCCTGACATTACTGAACCGTAATCAACATCTCCTTCAACAGCTGCCTTGTAAAGTCTTCCTCTTCCCAGCTGTTCCATTTCTTCAACGGTTCCGTTATTCTTTTCTATTTCTTTAAATTGATTTACAAGTTTGTTTTTTAATACTCTTACAGGATGACCTGTTTTTCTTCCCGTAACAGCCGTGTCTGTGTCATTTGCCTTAAGGACCTTGTCTTTGTAGTTCTGATGAACGTTGCATTCCTTGGCAAGCAAAAATCTAGTTCCGACCTGCACTCCCTGAGCACCAAGGCTTAAGGCAGCGGCAATACCTCTTCCGTCTCCTATTCCTCCTGCTGCTATAACAGGGATGCTTACAGCATCAACCACTTGTGGAGTCAGGCACATTGTTGTGATTTCTCCTACGTGTCCGCCTGATTCAGTTCCTTCGCAGATGATTGCATCGGCTCCAAGCTTTTCAAAATGTTTTGCAAAAGCTACAGATGGAACAACCGGTATAACCTTTATTCCGGCGTCTTTCCAAAGTTTTAAATATTTTCCCGGGTTTCCTGCACCTGTAATTATAACCGGAACTTTTTCTTCCATAAGAAGATTGCTCACATCGTTGGCGTATGGGCTTAAAAGCATTACATTAACTCCAAATGGCTTATCAGTCAGCGATTTGATTTTATGTATTTCTTTTTTTATAAATTCCGCAGTGTTGTTGCCTGATGCAATAACTCCGAGACCCCCAGCTTCTGAAACGGCAGCAGCTAACTCCGCATCTGATATTTGTGCCATGCCTCCTTGAAAAATAGGATATTTAATGTTCAGCAGGCTGCATATAACTGTATTAATCATATATTCTCCTCGATTGTAATAAAATTGCGTATTATTCCGCATAAGAGAAAACGCCCGCAGGCGTTTTCTAATTAATTATTGTTTGTCTGTAATGTAGTTTACTATATCTCCAACTGTTACAAGCTTGCCGTAATCTTCTTCATCGATAGTGATGTCAAGCTCATCTTCTATTTTGCTGATCAATTCGAAAAGATCCAGTGAATCTGCTCCCAAATCATCCTTTATTTTGCTGTCAAGATTTATATTTTCTTCCTCTACGTCCAATTCCTCAACTAAAATTGCTTTTACTTTTTCTAAAATCATTATTTCCTCCATAAATTTAAATGTTTTAATGTCTATTAATTTGATATCATTTTTTATTTTATTTCAAATATTTTGATATTCGAAGTATAATATAAAACAAACTGTTTGTCAATATATTTATTATAACAAATTACAACTATTTAGGACACTACAGCCGCCTGCCGCGCCAATTGCCAGGCTGCAGCAAAAAATTTCATACTCATTTTTATTAAATTGATTAATTTTTCTCAAATCCTGTTCGACTAATAGTCACTAAAAAGCTTCTTTGCAGCTCCGTCAGGGGATAGTCCTCTTAACGGAAGACCATCCCATTCTTGTCTTTTACAATAGGAAAGCCCGTCGCATAGACAGGCTTTTACTAAAGCATTTTATTCTTTATGGCATCTATTATATGCATTGCAGCCCTTCCGTCACCGTATGGATTGACTGCGTTGGCCATTTTTTTGTATTCTTCTTCATTATTAATAAGGATATTAAGCTCATTGTAAATAACTTCTCTGTCAGTTCCTGCAAGCTTTGCTGTACCTGCTGAAATACCTTCAGGCCTTTCAGTTTCTTTTCTTACAACAAGCACCGGCTTGCCCAGGGAAGGTGCTTCTTCCTGAACTCCGCCTGAATCTGTAACAACAAGGTAGCATTTTGACATAAGGTTTGTGAAAGGAAGGTAATCCAGTGGTTCTATAAGGTGGACATTTTTCATTCCGTCAAACAATTTTCTTGCAATTTCTCTTACCTTAGGATTCAAGTGCATTGGATAAATAACTTCAACATCTTTGTTTTCTTCTGCCACCTGGCTTACTGCTGAAAAAATATTTTCCATGGGCTCGCCTATATTTTCCCTTCTGTGAGCAGTCAGCAGTATTACCTTCTTATTTTCAAAATCTATGCTGTTTAATGTTTCATCGCTGAATTTGTAATTTTTTTCTATAACCCAGCTAAGAGCATCTATGGATGTATTTCCTGTGATGAAAATCTTGTTTTCATCATATCCTTCCCTTAAAAGATTGTTCTTTGAAGTCTGAGTAGGAGCAAAGTGAAAATCCGTAAGAACTCCCGTAAGCATGCGGTTTGCTTCTTCAGGATATGGAGAATATAAATTACCGCTTCTCAATCCTGCTTCCACATGACCAATTTTTACCTGGTGATAAAATGCAGCAAGGGCTCCTGAAAACACCGTTGTAGTATCACCCTGCACCAAGATTAGATCAGGTTTGAATTCTTCTATAACCCCTTCAAGCCCTGACAGAGCCCTGCATGTTATTTGCGTCAAAGTCTGTCCGCTTTGGAATATATTTAAATCATAATCAGGTTCAATGTCAAATATTTTAAGAACCTGGTCCAGCATATCTCTGTGCTGTGCTGTCACGCATATTTTTGATATGAAGTGTTCTTCATCATTTTTGAGAGCCTTCACTATGGGAGCCATCTTTACAGCTTCCGGACGTGTGCCGAAAACAACAAGCACCTTAATTTTATTCATCATTACCTCCGAAAATTAAATGAAGAATTAAGAGTTAAGAATTAAGAATTAAATGAAGAATTTGGGCCGCACCCAAATTCAACAACTAATTTTTAATTCTTCATTCTTCATTCTTAATTATACTACTGTTCTTTTCGTCTGAACAATCCTGCTAATTTTGCAAAGTAAAATACTGCTATTACCATTATTGTTGCTACAATAATTCCTATAAACGGGTCTGCATCGGCAATCACTACAGCTACTATTCCAAGCATCATGCTTATGAAGTACATTATCAACACTGTCTGTCTTTGATTAAGTCCTATTTTCATGAGCTTATGGTGAAGGTGATCCTTGTCTGCTTCCATTATGGGCTTGTTGTTCAGGTATCTTCTTATTATTGCAAATGTAGTGTCAAATATGGGAAGTCCCAGTGCAAACACAGGAACTGCCAGTGCCACAGCTGCCACGCTTTTTACCATACCTGAAACAGAAGTAACCGCCAGCATGTATCCAAGAAGCAGTGAACCTGTATCCCCCATAAATATTTTTGCCGGATTGAAGTTAAACGGCAGAAATCCCAGAGAAGCTCCTGCTATTATGGCGCACTGCATCATAATGAAGTCGTGTCCCATTGTTGCCGCCGTAAAAAGAAGAGTTGTTGCTGCTATGCTGGCAACGCCGGAAGCCAGGCCATCCAGTCCGTCTATCAGATTTATTGTGTTTGTTATTCCCACAATCCAGAACAATGTTATGGGATAGGAAAGCCACGAAAGCAAGTAGCTCATTCCTGTTTCAGAAAGAGGGTTTGTGATGAAATGTATCTGAACTCCTCCCTTTAATGCAACAAATGCTGCAATAAGCTGCATAAGCATTTTAACCTTTGCAGGCATTCCATACATGTCATCAACTATTCCCGTAAGTACAATTATTGTGGCGCCGGCCATTATAAAAGTGTTTGTTCTTGTATGGGGAAGATAGACAAACATGCATGCCATTATTGAAATATAAATAGCCAGACCTCCGAAATAAGGCATGGGCTTATTGTGAATTTTTCTTGGATCCTTTGGTACATCCAGTGCTCCAACCTTTATTGCAAGCTGCCTTGCAGGCGGAGTCATTATAAAAGATATAATTACAGCCGAAATAAAAGCTATAAAATAACTAGCCATGACATTTCCTCTTCTTTATAGATTTTCTATTTCCATTATTTTTTTAACTCTGTTCAAGTGTCTTCCGCCTTCAAATTCAGTTGAAAGCCACACATCAACAATGTCAAGTGCCGCTCCCTGTCCTATGACGCGGTTTCCCATAGCAAGCATGTTTGCATCGTTGTGCATTCTGGACATCCTTGCCATGTACTCATTTGTGCACAAAGCACATCTTATGCCGTGAACCTTGTTTGCTGCTATGGAAATTCCTATGCCTGTTCCGCATATTACTATTCCCTTGTTACCGCTTTCTGCAACAAGTTCTGCTGCTTTTTTTCCGTAATCAGGGTAGTCCACGGAATTTGTGTCGTAAACGCCTATGTCATTGACTTCATAGCCTTTCTTAGTCAAGTGTTCCCTTACTGCTTCCTTTAATTCAAATCCTCCATGATCACATGCAAGTACTATTTTCATTTTCCCTCCACTTTTTTCACTTAATTCTTAATTCTTAACTCTTAATTATTAATTGCTTTGTTGTTTTTTTAATTTATTGATAATTGACTCTATCTCAATTCTTATTTCATTCATAACTGACCCGTAAACCCTGTAATTCATACCGTAAGGGTCATCAATGTCAAGATTAATGTTGTCCGTGTTTTCACCATTTGTCTTGCGGGCATACTCCTTCAGTGTAAATACCTTGCCCTTTGACTGAGGAGAATAATTTAATATGGACATCTTATGTCCATACGTCATGGTCAAAATCAAATCAGAACTGTTTATCATTTCACCTGTAAGCTGTCTGGCCCTGTGTTTTGATATGTCTATTCCTCTATCTTTCAAAACATCAACAGCTTTTTGATTTGCCACGTCACCGTCAAAGGCGCTCAATCCTGCCGAAGATACGTTAATGTTGTCAATGTCTGAATCAATGAGCATCTGTCTGAAAATTCCTTCAGCCATGCTGCTTCTGCAGGTATTTCCGGTGCACACCAATAAAATATTCATAAACACCTCACACAATAATTGTTTCGCTTGATGCTTTTCCCAATCTGTTCATGATTGCTTTTCCAAGTTCCTCTTCTTCAACAGCTTCTGCAAGAATGACATCCATTCCCATGTGGTCAAAATTTCTCAGGTCTTTGAATAAATTAGACGAAATTGATAAGGGCTTTGTTCTGTCTCCAACACAAATTGTGGTCTTGCCCTCATAATAATTTTCAGTCTGGACAGTTGACATAATGCCAACCTTTAAGCCTTCCTGTACAAGTTTATCATAATCTTCACTTATTTTTTGTCCAATTTTATCCAAAGCTCCCTTGTATAAAATCACTTTTGCCTTTGGTGAATAATGTCTGTATTTTTGTCCCGGAGATTTTGGAACAATTTTTTCATTGCTTTTAATGATTGCAGGGTCGAAATCGCATTTTCCAAGAACCCGTGCTATATCTTCCCTTGTTATTCCGCCCGGCCTCAATACCATTGGAACGTCACCCGTCACATCTACAACAGTTGATTCGATTCCTATGTATGTGCTTCCTCCGTCTATTATCATGTCCACCTTACCCATTAAATCTTCAATTACATGGGATGCTTCTGTGGGGCTTGGTTTTCCCGAAGTATTAGCGCTTGGTGCTGCAATTGGCTTGCCGCTTTCCTTTATGAGTGCCAGAGCAATTTTGTTTTTTGGAAACCTTATTGCTGCAGTATCAAGACCTGCTGTTATTTTGTCCGATAATATATCCTTTTTATACAAAATCATGGTAAGAGGCCCCGGCCAGAATTTTTCAGCCAGTATTTTTGCATTTTCCGGAACTTCCCTGGATAAATCGTAGAGTTCTTCCACATCTTGAATATGTACTATTAAAGGATTGTCCTGAGGTCTTCCCTTTGCCTTGAAAATTTTCTCCACGGCAGTGTCATTTAATGCGTCTGCACCTATTCCGTAAACTGTTTCTGTGGGAAACACAACAATTCCGCCGTTGTTGATTATGTCGGCGGCTTCCTTTATTATATTATAGTCCAAATTGTCAGGATCCATTTTGACAATCTTTGTATTTATGTTTTCTTCCATTTAATATCCTTTCCTGCATTTTCCTTAAGAAGGATGTGCAAAGAATCATTTATGTCAATAGTTCTATGGCTAATTATATACTACATTATAATTATGTACAAGAATTTACTTCTTAATAAATTTTTAATTTCTTAAAAAAACATGGCTGCATATATATTAATAAGATGAACAAATAGGAGGAAGACTTGGATATTTTATATTATTTTATATCGGGATTTGTAATTGGCGGAATTGGAACATGCCTTGGGGGAATAGTGTCTTTGTTGATTAAGAACCCCAGCAACCGGACTGTTTCAGGACTTTTAAGCTTTGCAGCAGGAATAATGCTTTCTGTCATTTCCTTTGACCTCATGCCGGAAGCCTATGAAATAGGAGGTTTCTTTATCGTGACTCTGGGACTTTTCATTGGACTTGTTGTGGTTTTCTTCGCTGAAGAAATGATGCCCACAAAGAAACTGTCCCGCTATGCAGGCAAAAAACTGGATTATATAAAAATGAGCATGATAATAATAATAAGCCTCAGCCTTCACAACTTTCCGGAAGGCGTGGCTGTTGGATCAAGCGCAGTATATTCGGACAATTTAGGCATAAAAATAGGAATATTGATTGCTGCACACAATATCCCTGAAGGTATGAGCGTTGGAGTTCCGCTTATTATGGCAGGAGCCTCGCCCTTGTATGTAATACTTTTAACCATGCTTACAGGTCTTCCCACAGCATTCGGAGCAGTGCTCGGAGCTGGACTCGGGGGAATTTCAACTTATTTTATAGCCTTCTGCCTTTCAGCCGCAGCCAGCAGCATGCTTTATGTTTCTGCAAGCCAGCTTATACCCGAAGCAAACATACTTCACAAAGGCAAAAGCAGTTCTGTGTTGCTTCTGCTCGGATTCCTGTGCGGCTGCTACCTGTCCTATGCAGTTTAAATGTCCAGGTAAATATTGTCGTACATTAGGCTGTTTTTTTCTATTATTTCCTTGAATTTTTCCATGTCTTCCTTTTGAAACCTCACGCACAGGCCGCAGCTTGAACTGATGCTTCTTGGAACAGGTATTATTTTAAAATTTACGCCGCATTTTTTAAGTGCTGCTTCAACTTTCATGGCATATGATACCGACTTGAAGGTCATATAATTGTATTGGTTCATAATATTACCCTTATATTTTTTATTTAAGTATACCACATGAAAAAATCAAGTCTAATAAAATAAAGTTATAGCCTGCAAGTTGGTTATAACTTCATTTTATATTATTCCATCTCATCAAGGGTAAGTTCATATCCTTCCATAAACTCACTCATGAATATTTTCACGTCTTCTCTGTCCATGGAGCTCAAATCGCTTAATATGGACTGCTTAGCCTTGAGGAATTCCTTGTTTCCCGATTTTTCCTCTTCAATGCACTTTATGTAGGCGCTTATTTTATCGGCAGCCTTGATTGTCTTCCATATTTCCTTTTCATCTTCACGTGGTATGAGAACACCTTCATAATCATTGTAAAAATCTTCAGGCAAAAGTTTCAAGAGTCTCTTGCATGCAGCAAGCTCCACATCTTTGTAGGCTGTCTTGATGACAGTGTTGTAATATTTCACAGGTGTTGGCATATCACCTGTAAATATTTCGGAGACATCGTGATAGATTGCATAAAGGGCTGTTTTTTCAGGATTCACATCCATGTTCAGGCGCCTTTTTTGAATTATGGCAAGGGCATGAGCAATTACGGCAACGTCAAGACTGTGCTCCGACACATTTTCGTCCTTGATATTTCTCATGAGCCCCCATCTGTTTATATACTTCATTCTGGAAATAAAAGCAAAAAAATTTGATTTTTTCATATGCACCGCCTGTTATTTGCCTATGGCTCCGGTAGCACCCTTGCTCTTCATTATTTTATCCATGCCTTCGGTTGTCTGTATTGTTCCATCTTTAAACACCCATAAAGCTTCTACGCCGTCAAGTGACTCAACAAGTGCCCTGCCTTCTTCATAAGGCATTAAGAATACCGTTGTGGAAAGGAAGTCTGCTCTGCCTGAATTTTCAGTTACAATTGACACTGCCCTGAAGTAATCGCCGGGCATCAATGTTACAGGATCTATCAAATGATGAACCCTTGTGTCTCCAACCATGTAAAACCTCTGGTAATCGCCGCTTGTTACAACAGATGCATCTGTAAGGAACACAGTTTCCAATATGCTTTCATCTGATGTTCCAAGAACACCGTCAGGGTTTTGAATTCCAACACCCCACTTGTCTCTTATGCCGTCCATGGGTTTTCCGAATGCGCGGATGTTTCCTCCGGCACTTATGATGCCTGATGTGAAACCTTCCTGGATAATTTCCTGAACAACAAGTTCTGTAGCATATCCCTTTGCAACAGCTCCCACATCAAGGCTCATGAGAGGGTCTTCAAGATATACTGTTGAGTTTTTCTCATCAACTATTACCTTGTTTATATCCGTGTGTCCGTTTGCTTCAAGCAAAATGTCCATTGGAGGTATTTTAGCATCTGCAGGATTTGCTTCAGCTTCATCTCTGTATTCAGACCATATTTTCAAGACTGAACCAAGAGCCACATTTGTTTTCTTTCCTACATTTTCATACATTTCTTTCGTCATGAGGATTAAATCAATTATTTCCTTATCGACCTTTACAGGCTGTATACCGGCATTGTCGTTAATGGTCTTGATGTTGTTTATTCCTTCATAAGTGTTGTACTTGTCATATAACTGGTGCAGCTCAAGCATCCTTGCATGAATTTTTTCAGCATAGCCGTTGAATTCTTCTTCTGATTTAGCATAACCAACAACCTGTGTAACCGTATCAAAAGTATCTAAAAAAGTATAGCTGAATTTATCATATACCTGCTCCTTTTCAGGCTCTTCTTGTTTTTGGCAGCCTGTTAAAAAAGCAAAAATTAAAATTCCTGTCATCAATATAGGAATTATCTTCTTCATATTTATCACCCTAGCTTATAATATCAAATATTTCAAATAATATCAATTATTTTATATCAAATAAAAAGGGGCTTTACAAGCCCCTTAATTTCACTTATTATCTTGCGTTTGCTGCTGCTTCCTTAACAACTGCCTGGTAACCTTCAACAGTGATTGTTACTGATGATGTCAATTCAGGTACATCTGGAACTGCCTTGTGGTTTTCATCTCTTTGTTTAACTGTCAATCCAGTGATTTCTTCGATTGATTTGCCAACCATCCACTCTTCAAATGCTTCCATTTGTTCGAACCATTCTTTGCCTATGGATGAAGCCTTAACCATTCCGTATCCTTCTTTTATTTCTTTCTTAGTCTGATATTCTGCTGCTCTGTCAGAAGTTACAACACCTTTTTCGTCAAATTTGATTTTAACTTGTGCATTATCAATTATTGTTCCTGCAACTTTACCATCAGCTGTCAAAGCTGTTGCAGACATATATGTATCAGCCTGAGCTAATGGAAGAACATCGGCAGCCTTGTCTTTTGAACTTCCTATATGAGTTTCAACCCCAAGACCAACCTTTTCTGCACCTGCTACATCCTGTGCATTTGTCCAAGCTTCTTCAACTGCTGCAAGGTAAGCATCTACAGAAACTGTAACTGATGAAGTCAATTCAGGAACATCTGGAACTGCAGGATGTGCTTCGTCTCTTGCTTTTACTTTCAATCCTTTGATTTCATCCATTGTCTTGCCAATCATCCAGTTTTCAAAAGCTTCAATTTGCTCAAACCATTCTTTACCTATGCTTGAAGCCTTAACCATTCCATAGTCTGCTCCTAAGTCTTTCTTTGATTTTACTTCTGCTGTTCTGTCAGTAGTAACCTTCAAGTCTTTATCAAATGCTATTTTTGTCTGAGCAACATCTATTGTAACGCTTGCAACTTTGCCTTCAGCGTCAAATCCAACTGCTGCTATTGTAACATCTGCCTGACCAACTGCTGTTTGTTCAGCAGTAGCATCTTTTGATTTTCCTATTTCAATGTTTTGACCTAAACCAAATTTGACAATAGGTCCTGCTTCTCCAACTGGTGCCGGTGCTGGTGTTTCAGCTGGTTTTTCTTCTGCTGCAGGATATGGGAATGCTGCTGGATCAAGAGCATTGTTAACTGCATATATTATTGCTTTGCTTGTATAAGTAGCGCCTGCTATTACATCTACTTCAGTTGAATTAGCTTCAACTATTTTTGCAGGAAGTTGTTCAATCGCGTTTGAACCAATTCCAGCGGTTTCTTTTTCTCCTACTGCTACAACGTTGGTAATTTTGTCACCTTCTTTTGTTACAGTAACAGTAACTGCTCCGCCAAAACCATCGCCTGTTCCTGTTAAAGTTTCAGCTGCAGGAGCCTCTGTCTTTGTTGCGCATCCAAATAAAGATGTTATCATCAATAACACCAATACTAAAGATAAACTTTTTTTCATGATACCCTCCAAATATGATAAATTATGTTAAATCACCCATTTATTATAACACATTGATTACAAGTTGACAATATTTTTGTAATTATCTGCGCTTTTAAAAGATTTACATCTTAAATTTTCATAATTGTTTTTTTATTAGTAACATTGAATTACAGCCATATTTTTGAAAAATTTGTCGAAAATTTCAAAATAAATGGCAGACATGTTTTCCATGTCTGCCATTTATTACATATTTGTTTAATAAATATTTAACTCATTTATCTTCTTATTTGTTGTAATGCTGTGTATCTGCATTTCATTTTGTGAGAACGTGTAAATGTAATCACCGATGTATATTATTCTGTTAATTTCATAGCCGTAAAGGTACTCTTCACTATCCATGTGTGATATTTTTGTTTTAAAATTTATGTTGTCTGTGTTTACATTGTACACATATGCTCCGTTGAAATCAGTCTTGTAGTTGTCTGTTGTCCTGTTGATTGGAAAGGCCATGAGTCCCTTGCTTAATGAAAACATCAGCGCCTTATGGTTGTACAGAAGTTCCGAGTATGTTCCTTGTTTTCCTATTACCTCTGTGAATGTTTCCTTTGGATTCTTTATGTCGGCAACATTAAACATGGATAGTTTAAAGCCTCCTGTCACAGTACCTCCCCATTCACTGACCTCCGTATCATATCCGAATCCAAGTATGTGGTTTTCATCAACAATGTGCAGGTATGTGCTGTAGCCTGGTATTTTCAGCATTCCAGCTGTTTTTGGATTTGCAGGATCTGATGCGTCAATCACATAAAGAGGGTCAACCTGTTTGAATGTAACCATGTAAACCCTGTCTCCGGCAAAACGTGTGCTGTAAATTCTTTCGCCTGGCGCAAGCCCTTCCAGTCTGCCTTTGACTTTCAAGTCCTCTCCTAAAATATATAAGTTGTTTTTTGAAGTTTCATTCCATATTTCCCCTGTGGTCGTAGCAATCCTAAACATTCCTTCATACTCATCCATGGAAAACTGGTTGATTATTGTTCCGGGGACTTCCCCCTGAGTTGTGACATTTATGTTTCCTTTTTCAAGCTCATATTTGTAAACAACTGTGCTTGTTGAATATCCGGGGCTGTAAAGCTCTGTCTGATTAATGGTGTAATCATATGAATAATCAGCAACAGCTGCATAAAGGCTGGAATCAGAAACATAAATTGTATCTGATCCCCCAAGGTACACATCAACGTCAGGTTCCACAGATGTGTCATTAAGGTCAATTCCTGCAGTGTACATGTATCTTGAGTCTATGTAATTGGGGAAGTATTTTATGTCGTCATATGAAAACTCATGTTTTTCATTTCTCACAACATTTGTATAATAAGGAAGAGACGCATCCTGGCTGTCATAGTAGATGTTCAGGTACTTTGTTGTCACCAGGTACAAATATCCGTTTATTTCCCTTCCGGACAGGTAATTTCCATCAAACAGAAACTCTCTTTGAAGAACAGGCTTTTCAGCAATGGATATGTCATAAACAAGCACATTTGTCCTGTCATCGTAATAACGCGGCGGCATAATATAGTCAACAGT
>NZ_JAJUJR010000468.1 GCF_029265225.1 Sedimentibacter sp. | reverse complement strand
CCGCCCATGCTGCTGACATTGCAAAAGGAATTCCAAATGCCAGAGACATAGACAACAAAATGAGCGATGCCCGTAGAAGAATCGACTGGGAAGAGATGTTTTCTTACGCCATAGACAAGAAAAAGGCAAGGGAATATTTTGAAAGCACTCCTCCAGCCGACAAACACAGCTGTTCAATGTGCGGAAAAATGTGCGCAATGAGGACAACAAACAAGATATTAAACGGCGAAAAGGTTGAATTTGCAAACTAACATTTTTATAGGAGGCCATCTTGTTTTCTAACGCTCTAAAAAATATAAAAATCATACGTCCTCTGGTTCACAACATAACAAATTACGTTACGGTAAACGACTGTGCCAATGTTCTCTTGTCCCTTGGTGCTTCACCCATAATGGCAGATGATGAGCAGGAGGTTGAAGAAATAACATCCATGAGCAGCGCACTTGTCATAAATATAGGAACCTTGAACTCCCGAACCGTACAGTCAATGATACTTGCAGGAAAAAAGGCAAATGAAATGAACATTCCTGTTGTACTTGACCCTGTTGGTGCCGGAGCATCAAGACTGAGAACAGAAACTACGTTCAGGCTGCTCAATGAAATAAAATTTGCAGCAATCAGGGGAAATATTTCTGAAATGAAAACCGTCGGGAATTTAAGCAGCACAACAAGAGGCGTTGATGCTGGCAATTCTGACAGCATTACCGATGATACAATTTCAGATGCTGCTGAATTTGCAAAAAAACTGTCCCTTGCAACAGGAGCAGTCATATCCATAACAGGAGCAATTGACATAGTTTCAGACAAAGAAAAATCATACATAATTAATAACGGTCATCCGGTGATGAGCAAAATTTCAGGAACAGGATGCATGCTTTCTTCCATAACAGGTGCATTTACAGCAACTGGTGAAAACATCCTGGATTCCTGTGCTGCTGCCGTGTGCGCCATGGGCATATGCGGTGAGGAAGCTTATGAAAAAATCCAGAAATCAGGCAGCGGAACATCTTCATTTAAAATGCATCTCATTGATTTCATGGGAATTATGGATGACAACATGCTTGAAAGGAGGGCTAAAATTGAAACTAGATAGAAATTCAATGGTTCTTTATGCAATAACTGACCGTTCATGGCTTGGAGATAAAAAACTTTCGGAAGCTGTGGAACAAGCCATACTTGGCGGTGCAACATTTGTGCAGCTCAGAGAAAAAAATGTGAGTTTTGATGAATTTGTAAAGCTGGCAAAGGGAGTAAAGGCTGTAACAGACAAATACAATGTTCCTCTTGTCATAAATGACAATGTTGAAGTTGCTCTAAGAGTTGATGCTGACGGTGTTCACATTGGACAGGGAGACGTCTCTGTAAAATCTGCAAGAGACATGCTTGGCAAACATAAAATTATAGGAGTTTCAGCAAAAAATGTTCATGCTGCCGTTTCAGCCCAGCTTGAAGGAGCTGATTACATTGGAGCAGGTTCTGTTTTTTCAACTT
>NZ_JAJUJR010000188.1 GCF_029265225.1 Sedimentibacter sp. | reverse complement strand
TTTTCGTTAACTCCTCCAATAGGCTGAATTTCACCCATCTGATTAACAGAACCTGTCACTGCAAGATTTTGTTTAACCGGAACATTTGAAAGACTTGACAAAATTGCATAAAGCTCTGCACTTGAAGCACTGTCTCCTTCAACACCTCCGTAAAGCTGCTCAAATGTTACCTGAGCTGTAAGTCCAAACTGTTTTTCCTGTGCAAATTTTCCTCCAAGGTAACCGTTAAGGGTAAGCACTCCCTTTGAGTGGATGTTTCCGCTCATTTGTGTCTCTCTTTCAATGTTGATTATTCCCTGGCGTCCGGTATATGTCCTTGCAGTTATTCTTGAAGGAATTCCAAATGCGTATCCCGACGCATCCATTACGGACAAACCGTTGACCTGACCAACCACAGCTCCTTCAGTATCTATGAGAACTTTTTTATTAAGAATCTGCTCCTGCATTTTTTCTTCAAGCATGTTGGAGCGGTATTTTTTGTTCCTTATTGCCATATCCACATGGTATGCATCCACAAATTCTGAATTGTCCGATTCAGCCAGCGCTGATGATTCATATACTATTTCGCTTACCACATTGAACCTGGTTGAAAGTTTGTTTTGATTTTCTGCAAGTCTTGAGCCCATTTCAACCACTCTTGCCAGTGCCCTGCAGTTGAAATGCTTCAAGTGCTGTTTTTCGCACACTGAACCGATAAAAGAAACATATTGCCTTATATTTTCCTGGTTTCTGTCCATTTCAATGTCAAAGTCCACATTCACCTTAAACAGCTTCTTGAAATCCTCATCGGAAGACAGGAGATAATAGTACATATAGCTTCCCACCAATATTACTTTAACATTAAGAGGTATGGGCTGAGGCTTCAATGTCACTGTAGGCACAAATCTAGTCTGTTCACCGATATTTTCAACAACAGCCTGCTTGTACTTAAGAGCCTTTTTCAATGCATCCCATGCATATGGGTCCATGAGGAGGTCTTTAGCCTGGAGAATCAGATATCCTCCGTTTGCCCTTTGTAATGCTCCTGCTTTTATCATTGTAAAATCAGTCATTGTTGTCATCATGAGGCTCTTGTATTCTATTTTTCCAAACAAATTGTAGTAATAAGGATTGCTTTCTATAATTACAGGGGCACCTGTTGTTTTTTCGTTATTCACAAACAGGTTTACCTTGTACCTTACAAATGGGTCTTTTATGTCTTTTGATTCAAAAAACCTGCCGTCAAAAAGCATTTCTTCATCTTCATCGGTTGTTTCAGCTTCTTCCTGTGCTTCAGTAGCAATTTCATCATTTACCATATGGTGAACACTGCTGAATATGCTGTGATTTTCTGCTGCATCCTTCAGCACCTTGTCAAGGTAATCTACAATTGCAGGCATTTTATTGTATTTTTCTTTTAGCTGATTTATAAGAGGTTCTGCTGCAGCAAGTGCAGTTTGTTTCTCAAGTTCTATTGTCTGCTCCTCGGAAATTCTCTGTAGAACCTGCCCTTCACGTATGCGGTCATCAATTTCCTTAGCAAGCTTATTTCTTCTTATTTCAATTTCTTCTTTCATGTCAACTGGAAGCTGGTTGTATTCATCAGGTGTTATGAGCCTGTTGTCCTTAAGAGGTATAAGCAGTATTTTTGTACCTGCCTGCTGTATACCAAAGCCGGCAGCTACAGCCATTTTTTCAATGTCTCTCAATATGGACGCCATTTTTTCACTCACCTTCTGAACAATGGTATCCTTCTGCTGCTGAAAATTGCTTCCTTCAAATGCTTTAGGCATATACACAGCAAGATTTGCTATTAATTTTTCCATATCCTTCTGAAAAATTTTTCCTTGTCCTGCAGGAAGTGCTATTGCCAATGGTTTATCCCATTCACTGAAATTGTTGATGTAGCACCAGTCAGAAGGGATGTTCCCTTTAGCAGCTGCATTGTTTACAACAGATTGGGCGTATGTGCTTTTTCCTGTCCCCTGGTGACCAAGGATGAATATGTTGTAACCGGCAGCATTCATGGAAAGACCAAACTCCATTGATTTTACAGCCCTGTCCTGTCCTATTACTCCTTTTGGAAAATTCACATCCTTTGAAGTGCCGCAAAAATTAAGTTCATCATCAGCGCTGCAGGATTTCTTCAGCTTGTCTGTGGGCACCTTGTATTTATCTATGTTAATTTTGTCAGCGTAGTCCATAAGTCCTCCTTTAAAATAATCACTTTAGTTTACATATACCCTTCAATTTTAATATTAAACGAAAATATGCAAATTGGGCAAAATGTCCTGTTGAATTTAAAAGTTGTCCACAACATCGCTGTTTTTATAAATATTTATCAACATTTCAACTGCAAATATAAAAAGGCAGGTATTAACCCGCCAGTGCGGGAGGACACGAGGTCCTCCCCTACATTATTGAAACAAATTTGTTATATAACTTAGGCATCACTTGCCTAAAAATACAATTTATTCTGTTTTCAAAGTCTTTACTCCTGCCACGAAGAAAACTGTTCCCATTCCCATTAACACAATTGTTGGAAGCACTGCTGCTTCAAAGCCCATTCCTTTGCTTGCTATTCCTTCTATTCCCTGCATAGCCCATTTCTGAGGAGTCAGTTCCGCCAGGAGCAAAAGAGCCTTGTTGTTGACTATATCAAGAGGCCACATGCATCCTCCAAGCATTGATGTGCTGGTTAAAACAACCGGCACAATTGCACCAAGCTGCGCCTGTGTCTTTACAAAGCCTGACATCATAAGCCCCAGAGACGTTACTGCAAATATAAATGCAGCTGCAACCATCAATACACCGGACATGCTGTTTCCCCAGTCAACCCCAAGCAGGTAATTTCCGCACAAAATGAGCACTCCCATCTGAACAACTCCCGCCAAGTACGCAACTGCCATGCTTCCTCCAAGTATGGAAGACTTTGAAACCGGAGATATGAGCATTCTTTCCCATGTCTTATATTGTTTGTCACTTAATATTGTTCCGATTGAAAATACCATGGTGTACATGGAGAAGAACAATGTAAATCCTATCATTGTATGCTTCATACCGTCGTAGCCTGACTGGTTCTTCGTATGGGCGATTGTAGATGTTACTTTCATAGGATTCTTGTATTTCCATGAATCCATGACACTTGCATATGATTTAGCTCTTACAGCTTCAGTATCAGTCATATTATCCTGTGAACTTATATAATCTGCTGTAATATCTGCAATTTTAACTGCACCTGCCATTTTTGAAGCAATGCTTGTTACTGTCTGCTGAAGAGTTAATATCATTGTGTCATCTTTTATTTTTATAAATCCAAGTGACACTTCGCTACCTGAAATTAGATTTTTTTCAAATCCGTCGTAAACAACCATTGCAACGCTTACGTTGCCTTCCTGTACTTTTTTAGAGGCTTCATCCATGTCAGTCACAACAAAATTAAAAGAATTGTTTGTTCCAAGCTCATCAATAAGCATTTCAGAATAATTGCTTTTATCTTCATCGACTATCATAATTTCAGGCCTGTAGGTGTTGAATGAAATTCCAAACACAGCCGTCAGCACAAGTGCCATTCCAGTCATGAGTACAAAAACCAGAACGTCGTCCTTAAGCCTTAACAGTCTTAACTTTATTATGCTTAACATAATGTTCCTCCTTTCCTTTTAACACTACAACAGCAAGGATTAAAAATACCATACCCGTTGCAGCAAGAACAGCAATACTTTTTATTACTTCATTGAGTCCATACCCTGACATTACCTTAAGATAAGATTTAAGGGCTAAACCGTTCAGAGATAAAATACTTAATTTTTGAATAGCTTCAGGCATAACGTCAACCGGAAAGAAACTTCCGCCCAGAAGAGCCATCACCTGAATGATTGCAGACTCAAATGTGTTGGCAAGCTTGAAGTTGCCTGCTCGGAAAGTTGCAGAAGCAATGAATGCTCCAAGCCCTGCAACAGCAAATGCTGCAGCGGCGCTAATAATAGCTGTATTTATAATGCTGCCCCACTGAACCTTGAGAGCAAAATGAGAGTAAATTATCATTATTGCAATTTGTATTGATGCCAGCAAAAACACAACCACGAACTTTCCCGACAAAATGCTGAACTTTGATGTTCCTGCCATTATCATCCTTCCATATGTCTTGTTTTCCTTTTCCTCCAGAAGCATTCTTCCCCCATGGCCTGCAGAAAAAAGAATAAACATGGCCATCATGGCAGCGGCGTAGTAATCAGCGCTTGTTATGCTTTTTCTTCCTTCCACCACCACATCCTTTATTTCAATGTCCATATGTTCAAGCACATTTGTAAGATCTTCCATTACATTGTCTAAATTCTTAAGTTCCCCCACACCATTAGCCATTGCTCCTTCAATAATAACATTTTTTCCGATGATGACCGATGACATTGCACTGGAATAAGCCCCCATCACTGATTTTACTACAACCCCTTCAATGCTTTTGTCAGGATGCACCTCAACCTTGATGTCAACGTTGTTTCTGAATGGAGTGACAAGGTTTATTTTCATGTCATACACAAATTTTTCCGGAAGAGTCACCACTGCCGATACTTCTTTTTTATCAAGCAGCTCCATTGCAGTTTTTTCATCTGCTACCTGATATGATATGATTTTTGAAACTTCTTCGCTTCCCAGGAATTCATCAAAGAATATTTTTTCAGGATCAACATCCTTGTTTGAATCCTCAAGCTCATCGATTGTTTCTTCACCCATGTTTTTTGAAAATATTCCATTTCTTAAGATTTCATCAAACACCCTTGAATCCCCGTCTTTGTAATATAGCTTCACAACTGCAATTTTCACGCCTTCATCGAAGTAATCTCCGTCTGAAAATGAAGACTTCAAGGCAAAACTCAATATTGTCATCAATATAAGCGGCATGATAATAATTATGGCAACTGCATGTTTATCACTTAAAATCGTTTTTAAATCTTTAATAAT
>NZ_JAJUJR010000306.1 GCF_029265225.1 Sedimentibacter sp. | reverse complement strand
ATCACGGCTCATCTTTTGTTCGCAGGAGCACTTGCCATGCAGGTTCTTGAAAATTACAATGGGATTTTCATTGGTACGCTAATTAAAAAAATATACAACATTGCTGATGACAGTGATTTTGAAAATAAAGAAGACATTCTGGATTTGAGGAATATGGAATTCCCTGTCATAAACCATGAAACAAAAAAAATGATGCAGCAGGAAATATTAAAGGCTAAGGAACAAGGGGATTCTGTGGGCGGGGTTGCAGAAACAATAATACTCAACATTCCTGCAGGATACGGCGAGCCTTTCTTTGATTCTGTGGAGAGCAAAATTGCCCACATGATTTTTTCCATACCTGCAGTGAAGGGCATTGAATTCGGACTAGGGTTCGACATAACAAGCATGAAGGGCTCAGAGGCAAACGACCCATATTATGCTGAGGGCGGCGGGGTGCTTTTAAAAAGCAACAACAATGGAGGAATACTGGGGGGAATTACAAACGGAATGCCGGTTGTTTTCAGGACGGCCATAAAACCTACTCCTTCAATTGTCAAAGAGCAGGAAACAATAAACATTTCAGACATGGAAAACATAAGACTGCAAATAGACGGACGTCACGATCCTTGCATTGTTCAAAGAGCAATTCCTGTGATTGACGGAGCTGCAGCACTTGTTGTTCTTGATTTAATTCTGGAACGGGAAGGTGAACTAATGATCAGCAAAAATAAGGGTGACATATGACAAACATAGTATTAATTGGAATGCCCGGCTGCGGCAAAAACACAATAGGTTTAATGCTTTCAAAAAAGCTTGATATGAATTATATAGACATGGACCAGCATGTTGAAAAAAGAGAACGGAAAACAATCAAGGAATTGTTCGCAATAAGCGAGGACTGCTTCAGGGATGCAGAAACAAGATGCGCCCAAGAGCTGAGCAAAATGGACAATTGTATATTGGCTGCGGGCGGAGGAATAATAAAAAGAAAAGAAAATATTGATTTTTTAAAGCAAAGTTCCGTTGTAGTCTTCATAAACAGGCCGGTGGAAGACATAGTGACTGACATAGACTTGAGCACCAGGCCGCTTCTTAAGGATGGAATAAAAAGAGTATATGACTTGTATGATGAAAGGATAGATTTGTACAAATCATACTGTGACATAGAAGTTGCCAATTCAGGCGAGCTTTCTGAAACTGTGCAGGAAATCATTGAAAAAGTTGAGGAATTAAATAATAGAAGACAAGGTATGTAGCCTTGTCTTTACTTTCGTTTTGCATTGAAGGATGTCGTTTTAAAAGGTTTTTTAACGGCATCCATCACCGAGTTCTTGGCGTATTCTGCAAGATGTGTGTCCTGGTCCTTGCCGGGTATGAATGTAACATCATCATACATGTCCTTTTCTATTTTTTCTTCATTTACAATCAATGTTTCAAAGACCGTAAGGCCTGCAATGTATCTTCCGAACTCTTCATTAAGGTGAAAACCATCTCTTGTGAGTTCATCACCAATAACTTTAAGATATGGATTTGTTCGTGCATTTTGAATGGCTGTACCGCATGGAATTACTATGCCAATTTTGCTTTCTTCTGATGCCTGCTGATATGCATTGACTATGTTCTGGTACATTGTGTACTGGTTTTTCTGATAGCTTTCATAGTCAGCATGGCTGCTGTCCCATGCGTATGCCCAGGTCATATTCAGTGCCAGTCTAGCGTTTGGCGACAGACTTTTTACATATGAAGCAAGATAGTTAAGATACGGCTTAAAGGTCGAATATATTCCCGAGTATCCTGAATACTGCTGCAGTATTATGTAGTCCCAATCCTCATCCAGCAAGGCTGTTTCCATTGTCTGTTTTGGTTTTTGATCAAAGCCTGAGGATGTCCACTTTTGATACGTGTAATATGCGTTGTTGCTGCTAGCGTTTGTCCAGTGTGTCTGAAGAGAACAACCGTTAAAGTTCAGGTTGGCTGCAACAACATCTATTCCTGCAGATTTTGCAATGTCATAAACCATGTTCAATGAATCATTTGAAAATGAATTTCCTATGGCAAGAATTTTAATTGCAGGGACTTCAGGTTCAGAGTCTGAATATTCTGCAAAACCAAATATGACTTTCAATGCACTCTGCATGAATTCTGCTTGATTTTTTATATCCCAATTTAACCCGTATGCATCTGACGGCAATACAGCCGTCAATATTATCATCAATGATAATATTGCTGCCAATGTTCTTTTTGTCATTTTATTACCCCCCGTTACATTATAACGTTATGTATATTTAATAAATTGAATTCAACTGTTTTTTTAACAGTATTTCAAATTCATCCTTATCCATGGGTTTCCCCAGAAGAAAGCCCTGAACTTCATCGCAGCCAAGTCTTGTAAGTATTTCAAGCTGGTCCCTGGATTCAACCCCTTCGGCTATTGTCTTTATGCCAATGGATTTTGCAAGAGTTATTAGTGCCTTAACTATTTCATAATCAAAACTGTCGGTTGCAATGACATCTATAAGAGGTTTTGCAATTTTAATTCTTTCAAATGGAAATATTTTAAGGTAGCTCAGCGATGAATAGCCTGTACCGAAATCATCTATGGAAACCGATACCCCGAGGCTTCCGAAAAGAGAGTTTATCTGATTGATTTTATATTCCCCTGCCACAGCTACGTTTTCTGTTATTTCAATGTCTATGTACTTTGGAGAAAGAGAATTTTCCTCTAGTATTCTCGTGAGCCTTTCGATTAAATTCTTGCTGTCCAGCTGTTTAGGCGATACATTGATTCCAACCTTAATATCGTAAGACATGCTGTTCCATGTGGCAGACTGTTTGATTGCTTTTTCCATAACCCATTCGCCTATGCTGTTTATGCAGTCAGTTTCTTCAGCAATGGGAATGAATTCATCAGGAGAAACATTGCCCAGCTCCGTGGTGTTCCATCTTAGGAGCGCTTCAGCTCCTATGATTTTTTTGCCGTCTATGCTGAACTGAGGCTGGTACAAAATATTGAATTCATTGTCATAGTCTGCATTTTTCAAAAGGTTTTCCATGACAAGCTTTCTATTTGCCTTGTCACTGAATTTAGAATCAAAAAAAATGTATCCGTTTTTTCCGTTGTCCTTCATTTCATGCATCGCCAGGTCAGCATTCTTCATGAGAGTATAGCTGTCCTTGGCATCAATTGGATATATGGATATTCCTATGCTTGCTGACACATAAAGCATGTATTGCCCGATTTCAATGGGTGAATTGCAATCCTGTATGACTGATTCTGCCAATTTTGCAAATTCTTCATATTCAAAAATTCCGTATTTGACCAGAACAAACTCGTCTCCACCAAGCCTCGCCAATATGGAATCATCATTGTCATATTTTTTAAGCCTTGCTGATATT
>NZ_JAJUJR010000010.1 GCF_029265225.1 Sedimentibacter sp. | reverse complement strand
TGGATGAAGTTGAAGAATCAGGAGTATTCCCAAAGGACATTCTGGACAAGATGGCCAAAGCAGGGTTCTTTGGAATTAAAATACCCAAGGAAATGGGAGGATCTGGAGCTGACACATTATCCTATGTAATAGTAATGGAAGAAATAGCAAAGGTGAGTGCAGTTGCTAGCTTGTACGTTTCATCTCCAAATTCTTTGTCAGGAGGACCTCTTCTGCTTGAAGGAACAGATGAACAAAAGGAAAAATATCTTAAGCCAATATTGTCCGGTGAAAAAATTCTTTGCTTCGGTCTCACAGAACCGGGAGCTGGCTCTGATGCAGGAAGCATGGTTACAACTGCAGTACAGGACGGAGATTACTACGTTCTTAACGGCAGAAAAACATTCATAACAATGGCACCTCTTTCAGATTATGCAATCATTTATGCAAAGACTGACATGGCTAAAAAATCAAAAGGAATAACAGCCTTTATAGTTGATATGAAACTTGAAGGAGTATCCTGCGGAAAAAGCGAAAACAAAATGGGATTAAAAGGCTGCGCAACCAGCGATATAATTCTTGAAAACGTAAGAGTGCACAAGGACGACGTTTTGGGAGGAATAAACACAGGATTTATAAATGCCATGAAAACTCTTGATGTGGGACGTATCGGGGTAGCTGCTCAGTCCATCGGTGTTGCAAGCGGCTGTCTTGAAGAAGCAATTGCTTATGCTAAGGTGAGAAAACAATTCGGAAAGAAACTTGCTGACTTCCAGGCAATCAGCTTTATGCTTTCAGACATGGCCACAAAACTTGAAGCTGCAAAACTTCTGGTGTACAAGGCAGCTTATCTGAAAGATACAAACCAGGATGCCACAAAGGCTGCTTCCATGGCTAAATATTTTGCATCGGAAACATGCAACGAAATTGCAGCAAAAGCATTGCAGATTCACGGAGGCTACGGATTCATCAAAGAATATAAAATTGAAAGAATGTACAGGGACTGCAGAGTGTTTACTATATATGAAGGAACATCACAGGTTCAGCAAATGGTTATTGCCGGACAATTACTAAAATAAGAGAGGTGTAACAATGAAGATTATCGTATGTGCAAAACAAGTGCCAGATACAAATGAAGTTAAAATAGATCCAGTGAAGGGAACGCTCATAAGAGACGGAGTGCCAAGCATTTTAAATCCTGATGATAAAAATGCACTGGAAGAAGCTTTGAGATTAAAAGAAAAATATGAGGGTACTGAAGTATCTGTTATTACAATGGGACCTCCTCAGGCAACGTACATGCTTAGAGAGTGCCTTGCAATGGGTGCCGATAATGCATATCTACTAAGCGACAGGGCATTCGGAGGAGCTGATACCTGTGCAACTTCCACAACAATTGCTGCCGGCATTAAAGCCATCGGTGATTATGACATTGTGTTTGCCGGAAGACAGGCAATTGATGGAGACACGGCACAGGTTGGTCCTCAAATATCTCAAAGGCTCAACATACCTGTTGTAACATATGTGCAGGATATAAAATTTGAAGGTGAAACATTAATTGTACACAGACAGCTTGAAGATGGGTACGAAGTTATTGAAGTTCAGACTCCATGCCTCCTCACGGCAGTGAAGGAACTGAACCAGCCAAGATACATGAGCTTAAGCGGAATAGTTGATGCATACAAAAAAGACATTAAGGTATGGAATCACAACGATGTGAATCTGGACGATACAAAGTGCGGATTGAAGGCATCTCCCACTCAGGTATTTCGTTCATTTACACCTGAGCAAAAAGGACAAGGTGAAATGCTGTCAGGAACAATAACAGAAATGGCCGTGACTTTAGTAAACAAATTAAATGAAAAACATGTGATTTAGAGAGGTGGAAAAATGGCTGTAAAAGTATTATCGGATAAATGCAAAGGCTGCAACATATGTGTTAAAAAGTGCCCTTTTGATGCAATAAAAATTCAGGACAAAAAAGCAATTATAGGAATTTCATGCACCGGATGCGGAGTCTGCATAGAAGCATGCCCGTTCAAGGCTATTGAAAAGGAAGAAGAAAAACAAGCAGTTAATGATTTGAGCCAGTACAAGGGTGTGTGGGTTTTTGCAGAGCAGCGACAGAACAAAATTATGCCTGTTGTCCATGAACTACTAGGAGAAGGAAGAAAGCTTGCTGATGATATAGGCACAGAGCTGTGTGCAATCTTGTGCGGCGAAAATGTAACAAGTCTTGCTGATGAATTGATTTCCTACGGAGCTGACAAAGTATATGTTGCTGATTCACCACAGCTTAAGACATATACAACAGACGGATACAGCAAGGTAATTTATGAAGCAATTGAAGAGTTCAAACCTGAAATAGTTCTTCTTGGAGCAACTCACATAGGCCGCGACCTTGGACCATGCATAGCAGTCAAGGCAAGCACAGGCTTGACTGCTGACTGCACAAAGCTTGACATAGATCCTGAAAACAAAGGACTAATGCAGACAAGACCTGCTTTTGGCGGAAATTTAATGGCTACAATACTGTGTCCTAAAACTCGCCCTCAGATGTCAACAGTAAGACCCGGCGTAATGAAAAAAGCAGAGTGCGACAAGTCACGCACAGGTGAAATTGTTAAACTTGAATATTGTTTTAATGACGGAGAAATAAGAACAAAGGTAGTGGAATTTGTAAAGACATTAAAAAACGCAGTGTCTTTGACAGATGCCAAAATAATTGTATCAGGCGGCTTAGGGATAAAGAATCCGGAAGGGTTCAATCTTTTGCAGCAGCTGGCGGATAAACTTGGAGGCGTAATCGGTTCGTCAAGGGCATGCGTGGATGCAGGCTGGATTGACCACGCATACCAGGTTGGACAGACAGGAACAACTGTAAGACCGGAAATATATATTGCATGCGGAATTTCAGGAGCCATACAGCACCTTGCAGGCATGAAGGAATCAAAGTACATTGTAGCCATTAACATTAATGAAGCTGCTCCTATATTTGAAGTTGCAGATTACGGCATAGTAGGTGATTTGTACAAAGTTGTTCCTGCGATCATTGAAGCACTGGATAAAATACAGGAAAAGGCAGTATAGACGGTGCAGCATGAAAAAAGGAGATTATATCTGGACAGCAGTCTTGGCTGCATGCATATTAATTTTAGTAATACCTTCTTCAAGAGAAGCATTCATGATTTTTTCAAAATCACACCCATATCTTGCAGGCTTCATAAAGTTTTTCATTCTTGCAACAATGGGTGATCTGCTGGGAACAAGATATGTTAAGGGTGATTATGTAATTCCAAAAGGACTTGTTTACAGAGCCCTGGTGTGGGGATTCATGGGAATGATGATTTCCCTCGTGTTTACAGTATATATGGAGGGAGCAGGTGCAGCACAAAAGGCCGGCATTCTTCCTTTGCAAGGTTCGAATTTTTCACAGGCATTCTTTGGAAGCGCAATCATGAATCTGACATTTGGACCCATGCTCATGGCATTTCACAAGTTCATGGACTTGTTCATAGACATGAAATATGAGAATGTCAAAAATGTTACACTGAGCAGGCTGGTGGACAGAGTAGACTGGCATACTCTTGTTGAATTCAGTTTTGCAAAGGCTTGTGTGTTTTTCTGGATACCTGCACACACAATAGTCTTCCTGCTGCCCAGCCAGTACAGAGTGCTTGCTTCAGCATTTCTTTCCATAGTTCTTGGCATAATAATTGCCATTTCAAAAAAAGATAAACCAGTAAAGACTGTGTAATAGATTAGAATACTCCCATAAAAAACTCTCTTTAAAGGGAGTTTTTTATTTAAAAAGTCAAATAATTGTAGTACAATAAATTATCACATTATGAAAGCTGGACAATATGAACTGGATAGAATCAATAAAAAATTACAAGCCTTACTGTGCTCAGGAAATTAACGACAAGGAAATAATGATAAAATTCATGGAAGAGTATGATGATGTGCTTACAAGAAGCAACAAGGTAGCACACATGACAAGCTCTGCTTTTGTAGTAAACAATAAAAGGGACAAGGTGCTCATGGTGCATCACAACATTTACAATGCATGGTCCTGGACGGGAGGACATGCTGACGGTGATGAGGATTTGCTGCATGTGGCCATGAAGGAACTGAATGAAGAAACAGGAATCAGAAATTTTATGTCTTTAAGCGACAAAATTGTATCGCTTGACATCATACCTGTGCATGGTCACATGAAAAACGGAAAATTTGTGTCGCCTCATCTTCATTTTAATGCTGCGTACCTGTTTGAAGCTGATGAAGAGGAAGAACTCATCGTTAAGGAAGATGAAAACAGCGGTGTGTGCTGGTTGCCTGCAAACGATATTGAATTGTATTCCGATGAAAAACATATGAAAAGCATATATTTTAAAATCCTTTCCAGGTTGAAATAATTCTGAGGGAATAAAATACTTTTTCCTGTGAATAATAGTATTAAAAATTCACAAGGAGAATGTTATGGAAAAACCAGAAATGCCTGAAGAACCAGAAGTACCGTTGAAACAACCTGTTGCTGTCCAGCTAAAGCAAGGTGAGGACTACTATTACTGCACATGCGGAAAGAGCGGCACTCAGCCTTTTTGCGACGGTTCTCATGAAGGAACTTCCTTCACTCCCTTAAAGTTTACAGCAACAATTGACGGAACATCTCATTTGTGCGGCTGCAAGCACACTAAGAATCCTCCATACTGTGACGGAACTCATGAAAAACTATGATTTTCAAACTTCGTTTCGAAATTTAGAAGCGAAGTTTTTTTATGCCCTAACCCAGGTTTTTCGACCGTAGAGAGGAAAAACCTGGGTTAGGGCATAAAAATCATCCAATATTATTAACATTATAATGATGTATTCAATGAAGAAAATACTTGTATTTTAGTCACAAAATCAATTTGTGTTGGATAAATGGGTTTAATGTGTTATAATTTATATATATTATAAAAGGAGCTGAGAAAATGGTTTATTCTAATGATGATGTCATACAGGGATTTGACGAAGAGCTGAGATACTTGAACCTTTTATCCAAGCAATTCCCTACAATTGCATCAGCATGCACTGAGATAATAAATTTGCAGGCAATTTTAAACCTTCCCAAAGGAACTGAACATTTTTTGTCTGACATCCACGGAGAATGCGAGTCATTTAATCATGTCATTAAAAACGGGTCCGGAAATATAAAGCGCAAGATAACTGAAGTTTATGGAGACACATTAAGTGAAAAGGAAATTAAAAGCCTTGCAACTCTGATTTATTATCCGGAAAAGAAACTGGAAATAATTCATAAGCATGAAGAAGATATTGAGGAATGGTACAGAATAACCATTTACAGACTCATTGAAATAAGCAGAAAAGCAGCATTCAAATATTCCAGGATGAAGGTCAGAAAGGCACTTCCCGAGGAATTTGCATACATAATAGAAGAATTAATGCACAGGGGACCGGAGGAATACGACAAGGAAGAATATTACAGCGGAATAATAAAAGCAATAATAAAAATAGGAAGAGCCGATGAATTTATTATTGCCATGTCAAAGCTTATTCAAAGGCTTGTCATTGACAGACTTCACATTGTGGGGGACATATTTGACAGAGGTCCCGGTGCTGATGTTGTTATGGATACCATAACAAAGTATCACTCCGTGGATATTCAGTGGGGAAACCATGATGTTTTATGGATGGGGGCTGCTGCAGGCAGTGAAGCATGCATTGCAACGGTCATAAGAATCTGCGCAAGATATGTCAACCTTGACACCATTGAAGACGGATACGGCATCAACATGCTTCCTCTTGCCACATTTGCATTGGAATTTTACGGCAGTGATGATTGTTCTTCATTTAAGCCCATAGTTGAAAGCGATAAAATATATACAGACAACGACCTTAAGCTTATTGCAAAAATGCACAAGGCAATTTCAATAATACAGTTCAAACTCGAAGGAGAAATAATCAAAAGGCGTCCTCATTTCAACATGGAAGACAGACTTTTGCTGAATAATATTAATTACAGTGATGGAACAATAGAAATAAACGGAAAAACTTATCAGTTAAACGACAGAAACTTCCCTACCATTAATCCTGACAATCCTTATGAACTCACTTCGGAAGAAAGGGAACTCATGGAAAAGCTCAAGTCTTCGTTTTTAAACAGCGAAAGACTGCAAAAGCATGTAAGATTTTTGTTTTCAAACGGCAGCATGTATCTTAAGTTCAATTCAAACCTTCTTTATCACGGCTGCATTCCTGTAAACGAGGATGGAAGCTTCAAAAAGGTTAAAATTGGTTCGTCGGGAAAATATTACAGCGGAAAATCATATTTTGACAGGCTTGAAATACTTGTGAGGGAAGGATACTTCCACATAAACAATCCTGAAGCAAAACTCTATGGCATGGATATAACATGGTATCTGTGGACCGGGCCTGATTCACCTTTGTTCGGCAAGGACAAGATGACAACATTTGAAAGATATTTCATTGATGACAAGGAATCACACGTAGAAAAGAAAAGCCCTTACTTCAAGCTTGAAGACAGCGAAAAAATGTGCAGGATGATATTTGAGGAGTTTGGTCTGAACCCTGAAGTTTCCCATATAATAAACGGACACATGCCTGTAAAATTAAAAAGCGGCGAAAGCCCCATAAGGGCAAACGGAAAGCTATTAGTAATCGACGGAGGTTTTTCAAGGGCTTATCAAAAAACAACAGGCATAGCAGGTTATACCCTCATATACAATTCCTACGGACTGTTGCTTGTATCTCATGATCCTTTTGAATCAACTCAGGTTGCCATTGAAGAAGAAAAAGACATTCATTCCACAACCATGGTTCTTGAAAAGGAAGTTGAAAGAAAAAGAGTGCGTGATACGGACGACGGTGAAAAATTACAAACTCAGATAAAGGATCTTGAAATGCTTCTTGATGCTTACCGCATAGGACTCATTAAAGAGCAAAGATAATACAATAAAAACAAAAAGCATTCACGGAATGCTTTTTGTTTTATGTACTAATTTCCAACATTTGAAACAAGCGCGTCATAGAGCTTTTTAAGAGCCTTTTTTTCTATTCTTGAAACGTATGACCTTGAAATTCCCAGGAGCTTTGCAATTTCCCGCTGAGTTTTGTGCTCGTTGTTTCTTATGCCGTACCTCATTTCTATGATGCTCTTTTCTCTTTTTTGAAGTGTTTTATCCAGAATTTCATCCAGTGCTTTTATTTTCTCTTCCTTGTCAAGGCGTCCTACAATTTCTTCTCCTTCGTATTTTATGATATCAATGAGATATATGTTGTTGCCTTCCTTATCCGTCCCCAATGGTCCTTGAAGGGAAATTTCCTTTTTAAGTTTTTTGTCGCTTCGTATTGTCATTAAAACTTCGTTGTCTATGCACTTGGCAGCATATGTAGCAAGCCTAATGCCCTTGTTATTGTCAAAGGTTGAAACTGCCTTTATTAATCCGATTGTCCCTATAGATATTAAATCTTCCTGGTCTATGCCTACCGTCTTATATTTTTTTATTACATGGGCAACCAGCCTTAGATTTCTTTCTATAAGAGTGTTTCGTGCTTCTTTGTCACCATCTTTCGATTTTTGTATGAGTTCGAATTCTTCATCTTTGTTTAGAGGTTGAGGGAATGAACTTCCGCTTGTAATATAACCGAAGATGAAAATTGACAATGGAAAGATTAGCTGCAATACATTTTCTATCAAATAAAACACCCCCAGAGTTATACATTATATGCTTCAGTATTTAAAAAACTGTATGTACACCTTTTAATTATTTGAATTTTTGTTTTAAAGGGAGGGAAATAAATTTATTTTTCGGGCAATACATAAGATTTGATAAAAAACGACCTTATATGACTTAAATTACGTTAACATAAATATAAAATATGTAATATTCAAGCCGCAGCTTGAATATTACATTGATTTATCTGTAAAAACGGCTAATACCGTGATTATGTGTACCCGGAGCTGTAGGAGCAGTTGGTGTAGTAGGTGTAGTCGGCATTGTCGGAGTTGTCGGTGTAGTTGGAGTACGCGGTGTAGTCGGCATTGTCGGAGTTGTCGGTGTAGTTGGAGTACGCGGTGTAGTCGGCATTGTCGGAGTTGTCGGAGTAGTTGGAGTGCGTGGTGTTGTCGGCATTGTCGGAGTTGTCGGTGTTGTAGGAGTACGTGGTGTCGTCGGAGCTGCAGGTGTTTCCGGCATTGTTTCTTCCATGTGCATATGTTCATGCATCATTTCCATGCAGTTCATGTTCTTGGCCAGTTCGAGAAGCTGTTCACATGTCATTTCCATAGGCATCATGCTTGTTCCCGGCATTGTGGTTCCTGGATACATATTTCCGTCTCCAGGCATTTGAGGCATTGCAGGAAGTCTTCCAGGCTGGCTAAATTCAGGCATTCTCATTCCAGGGTCTCTTGGAAGAGCAGGCATATCTCCATCAGGAAGATTTTCCATTTCGCTTTCAGGAATGAATGGTGCCATGCCAGGTGACGGAACAGTTGGCATACTAGGCATTGACGGCATACTTGGCATACCAGGCATATTTGGCATTGTCGGCATTGTCGGTGAATTGCTTCTTGTCATGAAAGGCATGGAAGGAAAATAATTCTGCATGTACATACTGTTTCCATATGGCGGCATTCCCGGTGCATTTCCCATGTTTATTCCCTGCGCATAGTCCATGGGTTCGTAGCTGAAAGGCATCGAATTATAATGCGGCATATTATTTCTATAATTTGAATAACTCATATATATCCTCCAAAAAAATTTTAATATTTATAATTAATATACGTACGAAAAGGATTTTAGTGAATTAAAACTGAAAATTGTTTCTTTACTATTTCAAGAACTTCATTTACAATATAAATACTGGTAGGAGGAATTGCTATGCATTTAACGAACTTACACACTCACACTGATTACTGCGACGGTAAGTACAGCGCAGAAGAAATGATATTGGCAGCAATAAACTTAAAGTTTCAGTCAATTGGAATATCCACCCACGGACCCACGTCATTTGTATCTGACTGGAACATTCAGGCGGAACGTGTTGAAAATTATATTGAAGAAATAATAAGTCTGAAAGAGAAATATAAAAATATTATTGATGTGTTTCTTGGAATGGAACTTGACTATATTCCTGGAACAGGCTTTGATGAAATGTCCAGGTCACTGATAAAGAGGCTTGACTACTACATAGGTTCTGTTCATTATCTCGGGTATTTTGAAAGCGGTGTAATGTGGACCGTTGACTATAACCTGGATGAACTTACCCAAGGCATAAAGGAAAGCTTTGGAGGAAATGCAAGAAAAGCAGTTGAATCCTACTACAACGTGATTTCTGAAATGGCAATAAATTATGAGCCCCCAATAATCGGGCATCTGGATTTATTTAAAAAGAACAACAAAGGTAATGCCTTGTTTGATGAAAAAGAGGATTGGTATGTGAAGGCGGTTGAAAACTGTCTGAAGGTCATAAAAAACACATCATGTTCAATTGAAATAAATACCGGAGGAATTGCAAGGGGATACACAAAGGAACAATATCCGTCCACATTCATTTTAAAAATGATAAAGGACATGGAAATTCCGGTTGTTATAAATTCTGACGCTCACACTGCAGATGGAATTGACTGCAAGTTTGATGAAATGTATAAGCTTGTAAGGGAGCTTGGGTTTGAAAGTCTTAGTTATTTGACAAAAGAAGGCTGGACAAAGCAAAATATTTAAACAAGGAAATATGTGTAAAATTCAAAAATATATGATATAATATTATACCAACATAAGGAGATGAAATAATGATAAATATTTTACTTGTAACACACGGAGATTTCGGCAAGGAATTATTGAAGAGTTCTGAACTTATAATAGGTAAAATTGAAGGAGCACAAAGCATATCATTTCATCAGGGGGAAAGTTTTGATGAGCTTTTAGATCAGGTTGAAGAAACAGTCGAAAAACTTTCCAAGGACGATCTGATTGTTTTTACTGACATGTACGGCGGAAGCCCATACAATGCGGTTTTAAGAACAATGAAAAACAGAAAATTCTATCATATAACAGGAATAAATTTTCCGCTGTTTATTGACATTGCTGTAAGCAGGGATTCATACACCATGGAAGAAGTTGCGGAAAAAATAATCAAAAATGGAAAAAAGAGCATAGTGTTTGTAAATGAGAAGTTCTCTACAGACTAATGGAGGAATAATGAAGAATGTAGTATTATCCAGAATAGATGACAGACTTCTGCACGGGCAGGTCGTTGTTTCCTGGATACCATATATTAAAGCCAACGAAGTTGTAATTGTTGACAATGAATACGCAGAAGACGAATTCATGTCGGAACTGATAAAACACGCAGCACCTGAAAATATAAAAGTAAATTTGTTTAGCGTTGCAGGTGCCGCAGATTATCTTAAAGGCAGCGACGATGGTGCAAGGATTTTAATCCTTTCAAGATATATTGAAAATATAAATGAATTAATAAATCAAAACGTTGAAATAAAATGCGTCAATGTTGGAGGACTGGGAAATGTCAAAGGCCGCGAGAGATATTTAAACTCCATTCACCTAAGCAGCCAGGAACTTGACATGTTAAAGGCCATTTCCAGAAAAAACATTGCAGTTGAAATAAAAATGCTTCCAAATGACAAAGCAGTGTCAGTTGAATAGGTAGAAAAATGACTGCATTTGATTTCTTTTTAATAAGCATTCTGTACTTTTGGGCAAGCAGTACGGCACTTTCCTTGGGAATAGGGTATTACACAGTATACAGGCCGGTGGTATCGGGTTTCATGACCGGACTTATTCTTGGAGACCCTTTCTTGGGAATGGCTGCCGGAGCAGTGGTCAATGTTATTTATATGAACTTTGTTTCAACAGGAGGATCATTCAAGGGAGACCAGTGCCTGACAGCGGTAATTGCTGCAGCAGCAGCGATACTTTTAGGTCTGAGTCCTGTGGAAGCTGCCTCTTTTGCGTATCCTTTCGGATATCTGGGAATATTAATATGGAAGTACAGGCTGAACATCAATCACATATTTGTAGATAAATACGAGAAGGCATATGAGGGAGGGAAAAATCCCGACATCAGTCTTTATGACGGACTGTATCCTCAGATTTTGTTGTACCTCATGAGCAGTGTTGTTGTGGGGACTGCATTTTTTATAATGTCGCTGTTTGATAACATAATTGTGGAATATTATGAAAACATCAAAACATTTTTGTTCATGGCAGGGATGTTTTTAGTATCTTATTCCGTAATAAGCATATTGGTAAATCTTAAAAACAAGTATGCTTATTTAAGCTTCGGAATATTTTTTCTTGCTGTAATTATTTTTAATGTTGGTTCTTACTGGTTTTTAGTGGCTGCAGCAATAATTCTTTTTGCTTTATCAAATAAAAATATCCGCATGGATAATAAAAGCAGCAATAAAAACAATAATATTAACAAGAAAGATCTCATGTACTCATGGTTCATATGGATGAATTTTTCCCATTCATGCTACAGCTATGACAGACTCCAGGGTTTGGCATTTGCACACAGCATGAAAAACATCTTCAAAAAGCTCTACAAAGAAAAAAATGAAGTGTCACGGGCAATTCACAGACATGCTGAATTTTTCAACACAGAGCCTAATATGGGAACTCCAATTCACGGATATATAATTCACCTTGAAGAACAATCATCTTTAAATGCAAATAATATGGATGCAGCATATATTAAAAAGGGAATGATGGGTATTGCTGCAGGTCTGGGTGATTCCTACACTCAGGTTGTTCTTACTCCTTTGTTTATTTCATTGTCAGTGATGATGTGCCTGGATGGCAGTTACATTGCGGCATTTTTGCCGATTCTTTATCTGGCAGGTTCAATTTTGTTCATATCATATTCCGGCTGGATGAACGGGTATTTTGTGGGACGTGAAAGCCTCCTGGAAAGAATAAACACAGTTAAAAATTCCAGAGTCAGGCAGCATTTTCCATATATATTTTCCGGTATACTGGGAGTTGCTTCTGCAAGACTGATATTACAGGGACTTGAACCGTCAAAAACAGTTTATACTTTGGCTGCAGCAGTATTATCAGCTGCAGTTTATTGGGTAATCAAGAGGAGCAAAAGATGAAAAACAAAAAAATAGGTATTATGGGCGGAACTTTTGATCCCATTCATACAGGACATCTGGTTGTTGCCAATGAAGTGCTTAATTTCTACGGGCTTGAAGAAATCATATTCATACCGGCAGGAGATCCTCCACACAAGAAAGGAACAATGGCAGGCTCATTCGACAGGTATATTATGACTGAGATGGCTGTATTGTCAAACCATAAATTCAAGGTTTCAGACATTGAAATAAAAAAAGAAGGTAAAAGCTATACATTAAACACGTTGACGGAGCTCACAGAAAAATATCCTGATGCTGAATTTTATTTCATCACAGGAACGGATGCTGTTATTGAGCTTCCAAGCTGGCGGGAGCCTCAGGAAGTTTTGAAGCTCTGCAGGTTTGTGGCAGTTTCAAGACCCGGTATAAGCATGGACGAAGCAGCGGTTAAAATTTCTGAAATTAACAAGATGTATAACAGCAGCATTGAATTGTTTCAGGCTCCGATGCTTAAAATTTCTTCAACGGACATCAGGCAAAGATTTAAAACAGGGAAATCTGCCAAGTATCTGCTTCCAGAATCTGTGGAACAATACATCATTAAAAACAATCTGTATGGGAGCAATGATTTAAGATGAATTTAGATGAAATGAAAGACATCCTTGAAAAATCCATAGGACAAAAGCGCTACATCCATTCACTTGGAACAATGGAAGAAGCAGTGCGATTAAGCGTTTTATACGGCGGTGACAAGGAAAAGGCAAGAATAGCAGGACTGCTGCATGACTGCGGCAAATCCATGGAGAAAAACGACAATCTGACACATGCTGCAAAAAGTGCTGAACTTGCAAGGACAGTCTACCATGTGGATGATGATGAAATTATAAATGCAATTCTTTATCACACCACCGGAAGAGAGAACATGACAATTCTTGAAAAAATAATTTATCTTGCAGACAAGACAGAACATTGCAGAAAATATGATGGTGTTGAAGAATTAAGAAAACTTGCCGATTCAAACCTCAATGATGCTTTGATTTATTCTTTAGAAAGAACAATAGAATATGTAGAGCAAAAAAATCAGGATCTTGACATAGAATCAATAAAAACATTAAAATTCCTAAAGGAGGAAAAATGAATTTAGACAAAAAAAATATTGAAACAATATTGAAAGCATGTGACAACAAGAAAGCTTACAACTTTGTTGTTTTAGATGTATCAAAAACAAGTTCCATTACTGATTACTTCATAATCTGCAGCGGCAACAACGAAAGGCAGACCGTGGCCATAGCAGACGAAGTAATTGAAAAGGGAGCCAAGGAAGGCATTGACTTTTATTACACGGAAGGCTTTGATACAGGAAGATGGATATTATTGGAAACTGACAACATAATTGTTCACATCTTCCACAAGGATGAAAGGGAAGTATATGACCTTGAATCTTTGTGGTTTGACAATAATTCTATAGATGTTGAGCAATATGGAATAAAAAATTGGAAGTAGGAGGATGTTATGTCAAATATAACAATTCAGACAAGCAATGCACCGGCTGCTGTAGGTCCTTACTCACAGGCACAAAAGGCAGGAAATACAATTTATGTTTCAGGACAGCTGGCTTTTAACCCTGCTACAGGAGAACTGTACAAGGGCGGTGACATAAAGGAAGAAACAAGAATATCGCTTATGAACGTAAAGGCAATTCTTGAAGCAGCAGGAGCAACATTGAACGATGTTGTTAAATGCACCGTATACATCAAGGACATGAATCAGTTCGGTCTTATCAATGAAATGTATGCCGAAATGTTCAAGGAACATAAACCTGCAAGAGTCTGCGTTGAGGTTGCAAGACTTCCTAGAGACGCAAATGTGGAAATTGACGCAATAGCAGTTGTTGAATAAATCATAAAAAAATTCAGGATATCAATATCCTGAATTTTTATTTAACCGTTATTATATTTTTTGCGTCTTTTTCTTCTGTTGATTTTAATTCGTATATCATTGTACACTTTGAGCAGGATCAAAGCCACAAGGGAAAACACCACAAGGGTTCCAAGAAATTTAAGTATGGAGAAAAATATTCCTCCGCCTGAACTTTCAACAAGAGTGCTTTTAACTGCAATTGGAGTTATGAGGTTGACGCTTCCAATAATTTCACCGTTCATTGAGTATTCTATTTTTCCGATTACATCATTTGCTGCAAGAGGAAGGTTAATTTCATTTATTACTACGTTTGATTTTACTTCTTCTGCTGCGTTCTTTTTCAAGAGTGTAGTGAAATCACTTTCTGTGATGACTGATATTTCCTTGCTGTCTCCGTTCTGAATTTTTATGTTTTGAACAAATGTATTCTTGGTTATTAATGATGTGCTCTGATATTCGTCAAATCCATAGTTGAACAGATTGTGGGCATCCTGATACATTTCAAGGGATACACCTTTCATTGCAACTGCAATCAAGTCAGTTCCGTTTTTTGAAGCTGTTGCAACCAGGCAGTTTCCTGCTTCCGGAGTATATCCTGTCTTTGCTCCGGTGGCATATTCGTAATAAGGGCTGATGTATGCTCCGTCCACCAATATCTGGCTGGAACTTGTGTTGTACAACAGCTTGTTCAATGTTGTGAAATAGCGTGTTTCCGTTTTTTTGTTTGTAGGCTGAATTTCATACTTCGTAGTCTCTACAATTTTTCTGAATGTTTCATTTTGCATGGCATATTTTGTAATCAATGCAAGGTCTGCTGCCGTAGTGTAATGATTTTCGTCGTGAAGCCCGTGAGGGTTTGCAAAATGAGTGTTGTAGGCTCCAAGTTCCTTTGCCTTTTCATTCATCAGATTCACAAATCCTTCAGTGGTGCCTCCATAGTGCTTTGCAATGGCAGAAGCTGCATCATTGGCTGACGGAAGCATCAGCGCGTAAAGCAAATCTTTGAGAGTCATTATTTCCCCGGGGTCCAGGGCAATATGGCTTCCATCGATTTCATATGGAGTGTCATCATCAACAGTTATTACATCGGATAAGTCTCCCATTTCTATGGCAAGAATGGCAGTCATTATCTTTGTGGTACTGGCAGGATACATTTTCTGATCGGCATTTTTACCTGCCAATATAGTTCCTGTATTTGCATCTATAAGTACTGCTGTATCACACAATATGGCCGGATCAGCATAAGCAAAGCTTAAGTTTAACAAAAGAACCGAAAAAACGAAAAAACTTGCAATTACTTTTTTTATCATGCGAAAACTCCTTACAATACAAATCAAATAATAGTATAGCAGAAAAACACTTGTTTGTAATTAAAAATTTTGTTTTTTTTCCTGAAATAATGTATAATACTGTTGCATGATAAATAATGGAAATATCCGGGGGCTTTTATGAACAACAGCATTTACAGGAAAGGACTTGCAGTTGTTTTAATCATAGCATTAATTGTTATGGCATCTCTTGGGATTAAACTGTCAGGCAAGGAAAATGAAATAAAATATACTTCTTCTTCCGAAAAAACAAACAATGACACAGTCACAGAACCGGAAGAGGAATTGTCATGCATTTATGTGGACATTGACGGTGCCGTGAATGTTCCCGGCGTCTATGAGTTTTCAGAAGGAGACAGGGTCATTGATGCCATTGAAAAGGCAGGAGGCCTTAAGGACAACGCATACACCAAAAACCTCAACAAAGCCAGAAAATTAATTGATGGAGAAAAGATATACATTTTTGAAGAAGGGGAAAATATTTCTTTGGACTTGTATAATGCTGGGAATGAAGGTAAAATAAATATTAACACAGCATCAAAGGATAAACTCATGTCACTGCCGGGAATCGGTGAAGTTTATGCACAAAGAATCATTGATTACCGAAGCCGCAAGTTTTTTTCTTCCATTGAAGAAATTAAGGAAGTACAGGGTATAGGCGAAAAGATATTTGAAAAAATAAAGGATTCAATAACAATAGAATGAGAAGTGAACATACTGATATGTTCAGTCCATTAATGAAATCATAACAACTAAAACAGAGGTGATTATATGTCAGTTGAAGAAATAAAATTAACACAAATGACAAAGGCATCCGGCTGAGCGGCCAAAATAGGTCCTGAGACCCTTGCTCAAGTTTTGAGCAAGCTGCCAAAATTTAAAAATGATAAATTGATTGTAGGCCTTGAAACATCAGATGATGCCTGTGTATATAAAATCAGTGAAGATCTGGCAATGATTCAGACGGTGGATTTTTTTACTCCCGTGGTTGATGATCCGTACACATTCGGACAAATTGCAGCAGCAAATTCATTAAGCGACATATATGCCATGGGAGGAGAACCTGCCATAGCTCTTAATATCATAGGATTTCCCAACTGCCTGAGCCCTGACATCATGGCTGAAATATTAAAGGGAGGGGCATCAAAGGTAATTGAAGCAGGTGCAACCATTGCAGGAGGTCATTCCATTGAAGACGACGAACCAAAGTACGGAATGTGCGTTACAGGTTTCATTGAACCTTCAAAGGTCTTTAAAAATTTCGGAGCTAAAGAAGGAGATGTCCTCATAATTACAAAGCCCTTGGGAACAGGAATTATAAACACTGCATTCAAGGCAGGAATGTGTTCAGGTAAAGATGAAGATGAAGCAATACACGTAATGGCTGAACTAAACAAAAAAGCAAAGAGGGTAATTGAAAATTATCCCGTGAACTGCTGCACGGACATTACAGGATTCGGACTTGCAGGACACGCTGCTGAAATGGCTGAGGCAAGCAATGTGACATTTGAAATAAATGTTAAAAGTCTTCCGGTAATTGGCGATGTTTTTGAATATGCCCAGATGGGCCTTGTTCCGGAAGGATCCTACAGAAACAGAAAACATTTTGCAGACAGAGTAAATACAAAAAGCATAGAAGAAGATTACATAGACCTGGCATTTGACCCCCAGACATCAGGAGGTCTCATGTTTTCAGTGCCGGAAAAATATGCAGATGAAATACTTTTAAAACTCAAGGAAAATCTTGACACAACTTTTGCCTTAATAGGATATGTAACTCATAAAAAGGATACGTTCATTAAATTAATATAACAATTGAAATGAATAGTAGATTAAATAATTATTATGGGGAGAATTATGGATAAAAACAAATATTACAGAAGCATTCCCAAAGTCGACATGATTATGGAGACAGATGAAATAAAATTTTTGTTTGAAAGCTGCAGCAGAGAATACGTTCTTGAATCCGTTAGGAAAAAAACCGATGAGCTCAGGGAATTTATAAACAGCTGCAGCAATGAAAACGAAATAGAAAACAAAATCAGTTCCCTTACAGACGACATTATAAATGATGTCGAAAAGCTTACGTCTCTTAACATGAAAAAAGTCATAAATGGAACGGGAACAATTCTTCACACAAATCTTGGAAGAGCAGTCATAAATGAAGAAACGGCAAAGAGGATAATGACGCTTGTTACAGGATATTCAAACCTTGAATATGATTTAGAGGCAGGAGCCAGAGGCTCCAGATATTCACATTTTGAAAAAATCGTAACAAAAATAACCGGAGCAGAAGCTGCAATGGCAGTCAACAACAATGCAGCGGCAGTCTTACTTATTTTATCTGCCCTGGCAAAGGATAAGGAAGTAATAGTTTCAAGAGGAGAACTCGTAGAAATAGGAGGTTCCTTCAGGGTTCCTGACGTCATGGCACAAAGCGGAGGGAAACTAATTGAGGTTGGAACAACAAACAAAACTCATCTTTACGACTATGAAAATGCAATTACGGAAAACACTGCAGCACTTTTGAAGGTTCACACAAGCAACTATAAAATTGTAGGTTTTACGGAGTCTGTTCCCGTTTCTGAAATTGCAGAGATTGCGCACAAACATGACATTCCGGTAATAGAAGACATAGGAAGCGGTGTTCTTGTAGACCTTTCCAAGTATGGTTTAGGCCACGAGCCAACAGTACAGGAATCTGTGCAGGCAGGGGCAGACATAGTATGCTTCAGCGGCGACAAACTTTTAGGAGGTCCCCAGGCTGGTATAATAGTAGGTAAGAAAGCACTCATTGACAAAATTAAAAAACATCCTCTCACAAGGGCTTTAAGAATAGACAAGTTTACAGCCATTGCACTTGAATCAGTCTTCCACGAATATGTGGATGAAGAAAATGCAGTGAAAAATGTTCCTGTGTTAAATCTCATAAACAGAAACATTCTGGATATAAAGACTGAAGCTGAAAAACTTTACGAACGATTAGTTCCTCAAATAGGAAAAAGCTGCCAGATGGCAGTTGAAGAATGCCAGTCGCAAATAGGCGGCGGCTCTCTTCCTCTTGAAAGAATAAACAGCTATTCAATTTCTTTCAAACCGACTACCAGGTCCACATCTCATCTGGAAAAGCAGCTGAGACACATAAAAACACCAATAATCGGAAGAGTTGTAAACGACTGCTTCATCATAG
>NZ_JAJUJR010000111.1 GCF_029265225.1 Sedimentibacter sp. | reverse complement strand
TTTAATCCTGCAATACGTCCGAATGTGAATATATCAGCTATGGCATTTCCTCCAAGTCTGTTTCCTCCATGGATTCCTCCGGTAACCTCTCCGGCTGCCCATAATCCAGGAATAATTTTTCCGTCTTTGTTTATTACGTGAGTTTCAGTGTCTATGACAACACCGCCCATTGTGTGATGAAGTGAAGCTTTTCTTGGGCTTATGCAAATTCCCACTTCATCATGAGATTCAATATAATCAAGGTCAATGGCTCCAGATAATACTTCCTTGCCGAAATCATCATCTTTCTGAGCAGCTACGTAGCTGTTGTACTTTTCAATAGTTTCACGAAGCTGTTCCTCTGTAAATGCAGGAGCTACACCTGCTGCCGGAGATTTTGTGGCTTCTGCCAATTCAGCAAGATTTTTTCCGTACCAGATATGTCCGCCTTCAACCATGGCTGCAATATTATCAGCATATTCAGTACCCTTTATAAGCTCTTCTGGCTTACCAACATTTCCTCTGCCTGCATAAATTATATAGAAAATCTTATCTTCAAGTGCCAGAGATGCCTTTGCAAGAACATCACGTTCTGCATATTCGTTTACAAATCTCTTGCCATTGCCGTCAATCCAAATCTGTTCTGCTGCATCAGCCCAGATGCCGTCAGTCATTGTTCCTTTTACAGGTGATGAAGAAGGCATCATCTGTGCAACTTCCATTCCTGTTAAATCAGCGCCTATTGCCTTTGCCATTATTATTCCATCGCCTTCATTGGTACCCAGGTTAGTTGACAAAGTTCTGTCTGAAAGGTCATCTCCCCAATATTTGTCATATTCCTTAACCATGGCAGCATTTGCTGCATATCCTCCTGTGGCAAGAACAACACCTTTTGTTGTATTTACTGTAATCTTAGTACCGTCTGCCTGCTCAGCTTTGGCACCAATTACCTTGCCCGATGCATCTGCTAAAAGTTCAGTACCTCTTGTTTCTGTATATATTGTAACACCTTTTTCCTTAGCAACTTTTACAAGCTGAGGAATACGTTCAGCTCCAGACATAAAGCTGTGTGTTCTCGGCCACATAGCTCCAAGAACAGTACCTGTACCAGGAGCTTTGCCATATTGAGCAGTCTTGCCATAAGATGAATTAAGACCAACACTTCCCATCCATACAAAAGAATCAAGTGCACTTTGGGCTAATTTTCTTGCAAGTTCAACCTTTGGAGCTATCCAGCTACCATCAGATAATTGTCTGAGTCCTCCGGTATAAATGTGCCACATATGCAATGCAACAGAATCAAAACCAGGCATATCGGCTCCTGCCACTTTACCTGCATTTGCTGCATAGAATGCATTGATATCAGCTTTCAGCTCTGTCAGAACATCTTTCCATTCAGGATAGACATCAAACTTAAGCTTTGCATCAGCAGGATCAAGTGCCAGATAACCATCTAATGTGGCTTTTTGCGCTTTAGACAATATCATTATGCTTTGAGCCTCAGGGTCAACAGCATTGTAAGCTGCGCCTGCCATCATTGTATTTCCACCCATTACAGAACCTTTTTCAATAAGGATAACTTTGGCTCCTTGTTCAGCAGCGCTGATAGCTGCAGTAAGACCAGCTCCTCCTCCGCCCATTACGAGAACATCAGTATCCCATGTCTGTGGATCTTTTGGTACGGCAGCAACCTTGTTTGCCTTTAAAGCATCTACATCAAGTCCTGCTGCTTTTGCTGCCTCAGTAACTGCGTTAATAATTCCGAAACTTGACAAAGTAGCACCTGTCACAGTGTCTACAGACAAGCTTTGATTTTCGACTATCTGTTTTGGTATGCGCTCAAATGCTACTACTGAAACGTTTGGAGTTTCCTTGTTTTCTTTAAATTCAATGTTTGTAATTTTACTGTCTTTAACTGTGATGCTTACAGTTATTGGTCCCTGCATACCTCCTGCAGTACCCTCGAAGCTGCCATTGATCAATGCTGGTTCTTCTACTTTAGCAGGTGTTTCTGTTTGCTTGGCACAACCAGCAACAGAAACTATCATGCAAATGCATAATAACATAGAAATAAATTTTTTTGTCTTTCCTATAAAGCTTTTTACTTTCATTTATATTTCTTCCTCCCTTAATTTTGATCTTAAGCAATGCTAAAATCATTTGATTAAATAATAACATGTTTTTTATTGAATGGTGGTTAAGCAGTTATTAAAAATTTACTGCTCTATTTAACATATTTTTAACAATCAAACACACACTGACTATTTTATTTTTATTTTTAATAAAAAAATCCCTCAAAACTCGTTAAAAAAGTTTCAAGGGATTAAGAAACGTTAATATTTATAACGAATAAATTAACAGTGTCTTAATTAGTTTGGTTAAGTTTCATTGTTTTTCCAGATAAATCAAAGTAGTATCCTTTACCCCATTCCATTTTTAAAAATCTGGGATTATCGGGGTCGTCTTCAATTTTTTCACGAATGTTATGTATGTGGACTATTACAGTCCTGGTATCACCATAACTCTTCTCTCCCCAGATTTTAAGATAAATTTCCTTTGGAGTGAAGTATTTGCCCTTATTTTGCATTAAAAAGGAAAGAATTTTGAATTCTGTACCTGACAGTTTTTTTTCACCATCCGTCTTTACCACTACATGACGTCTGGCATCCAGAGTAAATCCCTGACATTCTAAAGTGTTTTGTGTTGGCTGCACATTCTTGTTGTAACGTCGAAGATTGGCTTGAATTCGTGCTTCCAGTACCTTGTTGTCAAAAGGCTTAACTAAAAAATCATCGCCTCCCTGTTCCAGGGCACGAACAATGGTATCGCTGCTGTCAAGACAAGATATAAAAATTATGGGGCAGTCATGCCATTCCCTCAAGCGTGAGCAAAGGTCTATGCCGTCAACATCCGGTAAAAGGATGTCAAGCAAAATGACATCAAAGTTATCCCTTGCATTTGCAAAAGCCTCTCCGCCTGTTTTAGCCCATACAATCTCATATGTTTCTGCTTGTTCTAAGTAGTAAAAAATCACCTTTGCCACCAATGGATCGTCCTCTATCAAAAGCACACGTACCAAAATTTTCACCTCTTTGTTTAAATAATTACAGGTATGTAACTAAAAATAATAATATCTTAAGCAGCTAATAATTGCAATACCTCTTTTAAATATGGCTTGACATTGACTGTGTTAATAGTATAACATTTACTTACTGAAGAAGAGGTAGAAATGAAAAAAAACTATATAAAACCTATTACCGTATTCATTTTTATAATTGTCATAACATTTTCATTATGTGTCATAATAAATGACAGTTTTGGCACGCTTAAAAGCGGACAAGTACTTTCGCCTAGACATGAGAATACAGTGTATTCATTGACCGGCTACAGGCTTGATACTAATACAAGAAAATACTATTTTGATATCGTTGTTGAAGATATAAATCAACCATTATCACTGATATACGGGTTTATTCCTGAAGACATATACGCTAACGGAATAGTTGTAGCACATTCCGCTAATTTTAATTTATCCAATTTTTCAAGTGTTACAATTGATTCAAGCTTGTTCAACAAGGAAACAAACACTTTAAATCTGGAATTTTACAGCAAGGATAACCCCTACAACCAGCCGGTGTACATAACAACGGTAAATGGTGCTGCAAATGCACTTTCTACCTATTACATGACATTTGCATTCAATCTGGGAATTACATTTTTAATGTCACTTTATGGATGGTCTCTTTATTTTAATAAACGAACCGAAAAATATTTATTATGGTTTTCCATATATACAGGAGCACTTACACTTTGGAGTCTCGGCTCACTGCTTTTGGGTATAGGTTTTGATTTTATCAGGCCTCTTGTTTCTCATGCCTATGGCTGGTGTGCACTTCTTGATGTAATAATTAGCTGCAAGATGTTCAATACAAAACTTCCCGGACATTTTGACCGGCTTCTAAGCCGAAATGGCGTAATTATTCTGCTTCTTGTCTGGGCGTCGGTTGAAACGCTGTTGCCAAAGACATTCAGGGATTATTATTTCTTGTTCTTTTTTTCAATTGCAGCACTTATATATGCATGTGCAAACCACCGCAAAGGATCATATATGCTCCTTGCAGGGCAAACAATCAGTCTTGGCATGAGATTGGTTGTGACTGTTTCTCCTGTAATGATGAACCAGATCAGTTACCTGCTTAGAGTCTTGAGATATTCAAAGATATTTAATCTTCCCTTTGCAATATGCTGTATGTTTTTGATCAACCGTTTGTTTGCTGAAAAGTTTTCAGAATCTGAAGCACTTGCAGAACAATTGGAACAGACAAATCAAGCACTGGAAACAAAGGTGCTGGAGCGAACCAGCGCCTTGAAAGATCAGCAGAGACAAAAAAACACTTTTATGATGAATGTGTTTCATGATTTACGAACTCCTCTTTTTGTTTTAAGAGGATGCACGGAAAGAATCAATACGTTTCCTCAGCATCTTACTCATGAGCTGCCCGTAATGGAAGAACGGCTTGATTTTATACAGCACCTGGTGGATGATTTGTTTTTAATGGCAAAGCTTGAAGACAAACAGGTTATCCTTGAAACAGAGCGTGTTCCATTGGGCAGCCTGCTGTCCAGGGTTGTAACGGCATGTCTGGTTGTGAGCGAAAAAAAAGACATTGCCCTTGAATATAACATTATTGATGATTGTGTAACCTGGGGCGATGAGTTCAGGCTTGAACAGGCATTTCAAAACCTTATTACCAACGCCATATATTATACAAAGACCGGGGGTACTGTATGTGTTGAACTTAAATCCTTTGACAATGTGGCCTTCATATCAGTTACTGATACGGGCGTTGGTATTTCACCTGAAGACCTGGATAAAATATTTGACCGCTACTACAGAGTAAGTGGAAAAGATAAACATCAGTCATCGGGACTGGGATTATCCATAGCTCAGGAAATCATTCAGCAGCACAATGGTAAAATCACTGTAAAAAGCACTGTTGGAATAGGAACAGCATTTACATTGCAGCTCCCCGTTATTCCGCAATAAAATATCCGGCACATTTACCATGTTGCCGGATATTTTAATATCTTCCGGTTTTTACAGCAATTAACTTGATTTTTTCAGCAAGCTCATCAGTGAGCAGTTCCTTTTTTACTCTCCATGTCCAGTTGTTTCCCAATGTTGAAGGAGTGTTCATTCTTGCTTCAGAACCAAGGCACAGAAAGTCCTGCAGAGGTATAATGCATAAATCTGCCCTGCTTTTGCAGAGTATTTTTATTATTTCATAAATCAGATTACTTGTGTCTGAAAACTCATCCCATTTTATTCCCAGGCTTTTAATAACATAATCCATTGAATCTTCATGAAGCTTTTCAAGCCACCCCTTCAATGTATCATTGTCATGGGTGCCTGTATAGGCAACACAATTTTTTTCGTAGTTTGCAGGAAGATATGGATTCATTGGATTTTTGTCAAAGGCAAACTGAAGAACCTTCATGCCTGGGAATGACGCGTCTTCCTTCAGCTTTATGACGCTTTCTGTTATTATGCCAAGGTCCTCGGCAATAACATTCAAATTTTTATTTCTTTCACTCAAAACACTGAAAAGTTCCCTTCCATATGATTTCATCCATCTGCCGTTCACGGCATTTAAAGAACCCCAGGAAACTGCATAAAATTCGTCAAACCCTCTGAAGTGATCAATGCGGACTGCATCAAACAGTTTCAAGGAAAATTCCATTCTTTCAATCCACCAGCTGTAATTTGTCTTCCTTAAACTCTCCCAGTTATAGACAGGATTTCCCCAAAGCTGTCCTTCAGCGGAAAAACTGTCAGGAGGAACTCCAGCAGCCAAAATCGGCCTGAAAAATTCATCAAGCATGAATATGTGAGGATTGCACCATACATCGGCGCTATCCAGTGCTGCATAAATTGGAATGTCTCCTATTATGTGAATCCCCTTTTCTGCTGCATATTTTTTCAAAAGAAAATACTGCTTGTAAAAAATATACTGAAGGAATATCCAGTATTCAATTTCTTCACTTAGCAATGCTTTTGCTTCTTCAATTTTTTCATGTCTTCGTCCGGCAATTCCAAAGTCCCATTCATACCAGGGAAGCTGGCGGTTCTTGTATTTAAGGGACATAAACAAAGCATAATCTTCAACCCATTTGTTGTTGTCTTTGAACTCAAGTATTTCATCCCTGTATGAAGTCTTTGTATTCTCATATATTATTCTTAATACATCATATCTTTTGTTAAACTGTTTTTCATAGTCCACATGTTCATCATCATGATGTACTAAATCTCTTAAGTCATCTTCCTCAACAAACCCTTCATTTACAAATATCTCCAGGTCTATAAGGCAGGGATTTCCTGCAAAAGATGAAAATGACGAATATGGCGAGTCCCCGTAGGAAACAGGCCCCAGGGGAAGAACCTGCCAGTATTTCTGGCCTGATTTTGCAAGAAAATCTATGAAATTGTATGCTTCGCTTCCCAGAGTGCCGATACCGTATTTTGCAGGCAGGCTGCTTATGGGAAGAAGTGTTCCCAAACTTCTTTTAAACATGTTGTTCTCCGTAATTTAACAAATTATGAGCATTATATGCAAAAACTGAATTTCATGCTACTATGCAGGATTTTCTTCCTTCAAACTCTTCCATACTGTCAGAAGCATTGTGCCGAAGCATGCAAAGCCTCCTATTACTTCTGAAACAGGCTCAGACAAAAATACCCCCGATATTCCAAGGTTCCATAGCCTTGGAAGTATTATTACCATGGGAAAAACAAGCATTACTTTTCTGAATATTGAAAAGAAAATGGCATTCTTTGACTTGCCCAGAGCAACAAACACAGACTGCCCTGCAGTCTGTAGCGCCATTGT
>NZ_JAJUJR010000330.1 GCF_029265225.1 Sedimentibacter sp. | reverse complement strand
CATATCATAACTTTATTGTCAACTCTATAATTTCATAATAAATTTCAATTCATGCACGTGAATTTCTGTACTGTATTGAATAACAAGGACTAAAAAAATGCCGTCAATTGCACACGGATTTTAATTGTTTAAAGAGGCTCAGGTTGCATGAATTCCTTGATATGATAAAAAAATAACCATTTTACAAATGATTGTTATTAAGATTGGTTTAATAAACAGTATATATAATGCAATAATATATATTGAATATAGATATTATGAAATTTAAATATTCATTTTAAGCGGAGGACGTATGAAAGAACAAAAAAACAACAAAAAGCCATTTGTCTATTATTACATGATAGTAATGTTTGTGGTAATACTTTTAAATGCAATGGTGTTTCCTTATGTGAACCAGCTGCAGTCAAAAATAAGCGAAGTAGACTATGGAACTTTTTTATCTATGGTTGAATCCGGAGATGTGACAAAGGTTGAAATAAATGAAACACAAATAGCTTTTACAGCGAATTCAAATCCTGAAGGAGTGTATGTCACAGGCAAGATGGAAGATCCCATGCTTGTTGACAGGCTACTTAAATCAGGAACAAAAATTGAATTCGGTCAGGTAGTTCCCAAGGAAAACTCAGTACTTATGGACGCCATATTGTCATGGGTCATTCCTGTGTTGATATTTATAGTTGTAGGACAGCTAATGTCTAAACAGCTTTCTAAAAAAATGGGTTCATTCGGTAATTCAATGCAGTTTGGAAAATCAAACGCAAAGGTTTATGTGGAAGCGCAGACAGGAAAAAGATTTGAAGACGTTGCAGGTCAGGATGAGGCAAAGGAAGCGCTCACTGAAATTGTTGACTTCCTTCACAATCCGAAAAAATATGAAGAAATAGGAGCAACTATGCCAAAGGGGGCACTGCTGGTGGGACCTCCGGGAACAGGAAAGACATTGCTTGCAAAGGCTGTGGCAGGAGAAGCCAAGGTTCCCTTCTTTTCAATTTCAGGTTCTGAATTTGTGGAAATGTTTGTTGGTATGGGAGCAGCAAAGGTAAGAGATTTGTTCAAGCAGGCTCAGGAAAAGGCACCGTGCATAGTGTTCATCGATGAAATTGATACCATAGGCAAGAAAAGAGACGGCGGCGGCATAGGCGGAAACGATGAAAGAGAACAGACATTGAATCAGCTGCTTACTGAAATGGACGGATTTGACGGCAAAAAAGGAGTTGTTATCCTTGCAGCAACCAACAGGCCTGAATCTCTTGACAAGGCATTGTTAAGACCGGGACGTTTTGACAGAAGAATACCGGTGGAACTTCCTGACCTGGCTGGACGCGAGGCAATTCTAAAGGTTCACGCCAAGAACGTGCATCTTGATGAAAACATAGACTTCAATGCAATAGCAAGAGCTACAGCAGGTGCAAGCGGAGCAGAACTTGCCAACATAATTAATGAAGGAGCCTTAAGGGCTGTTAAAAACAAAAGAACAACCACTTCACAGGAAGACCTGGAAGAAGCAGTTGAAGTTGTCATAGCAGGTTATCAAAGAAAAAATGCTGTTATTTCTCCTAAGGAAAAGAAAATAGTAGCTTATCATGAAATAGGTCACGCTCTTGTGGCAGCAAAGCAGACTGAATCTGCACCTGTACACAAAATTACAATTATTCCGCGTACATCCGGAGCACTTGGATACACCATGCAGGTTGCAGAAGAAGAAACATTCCTGTTGTCCAAAGAAGAAGCTTTCAATAAAATTGCAACATTTACCGGCGGACGTGCAGCTGAAGAAGTTGTTTTCGGAACTTTTACAACTGGAGCTTCAAATGACATAGCTCAAGCAACAAACCTTGCAAGAGCAATGGTAACGCGTTACGGCATGAGCGAGGAATTTGACATGATGGCCCTTGAAACAGTGAACAACCCGTACCTGGGAGGAGAATCATCTCTTGCATGCTCATCAAACACTTCAAGCAAAATTGACGATGAAGTGTTAAAAATCATAAAATCCGCTCATGACAAGGCTATACAGATATTGAAGGACAATGAAGAAAAACTTCATGAACTGGCAAATTACCTGCTTGAAAGAGAAACAATAACAGGTGAGGAGTTCATGGAAATATTGAACAAGTAATAAAGAAGGTGCTGTATGCGTAATGAATTGTTGAGAAAAGAGCTATGGGACATGATCAGATTTGCAAATATAAATCTGGAAACAGCCTTCAAGCCATTTGTTGAAATACATGGGCTCACCATGATGCAAAGCAGAATTCTTGTTGCCGTTAAGGAGTGCGAAAATGCCACAGTTGGAACTGTAGCAAAAATTATAGATGTAAAAAGCGGCAATGGTTCAAACATGTGCAAGAAGCTTGAAAAAGAAGGATTCATAAAAAGAATCAGATGTTTGCAGGATGAGCGGGTTGTAAGGCTTGTTCTCACTGAAAAAGGTGAAGAAACACTTAATAAAATAAATGAGGATATTTTGCATAGATACGGACCTGTTCTTCAAGGCAGGACAGATGAAGAATTTGAACAAATGATAAGAGGAATAAGGCTGTTGAATCATCTTTTGATGGAATTTGACAAAATATCTCAGTCATAAATAAAAAAATGTAAAAAAATAATTTTTGTACCCCAAAATTTTCAGGGCTTGTTCGAATTATATTTTGAGTAACTAATACTTAAGAAATTCAATTAGCCCCCCTTGTAAAGAGTTATTAATTATGAGTCTTTACTTTATAAAAGGTGATTTCTGCAGAAATCACCTTTTATTTTTTTATGACCTAACCCCATTGTTTATGATTGAGACTGCCATAAGATACTGTCATCCTCCTCTTCGGCAAATCTGTACCTTTAGAAAGTTATGGAATAAGGTTATATTTATTTTATAAAATCATGAGAGGATATTATTATGAAAAACGTTCCTAAAATTGCAGCAATTCATGACATGTCAGGTGTTGGAAGATGTTCCATGACTGTACTTATGCCTGTTCTGTCTGCTCTTGGATGCCAGGTATGTCCGCTTCCGACTGCTCTTTTAAGCAATCATTCTGAATATAAAAATTTTTAT
>NZ_JAJUJR010000418.1 GCF_029265225.1 Sedimentibacter sp. | reverse complement strand
CTGTCTTCTCTTTCATACACGGTTACATCGTGGCCCACGGCATTTAAATAATATGCTGCAGACAGACCCGAAGGTCCGGAGCCAACAACAACAACCTTCTTTCCAGTTTCCTTTGTCTTTCTTGGTTTTACCCAGCCTTCCTTGTATGCCTTTTCAATTATTTCAAATTCAATGTCATGAATTGCAACAGGATCTGCAATGTGTCCTTCAGTGCAGGAACCCTCACAGGGGGAGGGGCAAACCCTCCCTGTGAATTCAGGAAAAGGGTTTGTTCTCACAAGCCTTTTGTAGGCAAGTTCCCACTGTCCCTTGTAAACAAGGTCATTCCATTCAGGTATCAGGTTGTGCATGGGGCAGCCTGCCACCATGCCGTTTAATATTATACCTCCCTGGCAGAATGGAGTTCCGCAGTTCATGCATCTGGCTCCCTGTATTTGAAGTTCTTCTGCTTCCATAGGAAGCTTTATTTCATTCCAATCCTTTATTCTGTCTTTTGGACTTCGTTTTTTATGTTCAACTCTTTTATATTCTAAAAAACCTGTAGATTTTCCCATAGTATGCCTCCTATCATTTAGCAATGTTTTCAACAGTTGCACTTTTTATTTCTTTATTTTCGGCAGTTGAATATCTTTCCCTGTATGCGTAGCTTAAAGCTTCATGTCCCGTAAGTCCGAGGCTGTATGCTTTTTCTATGCTTTCCATCATATGCTTGTATTCAACAGGAATTATTTTTGTGAATCTGTGAGAATAACTTTCCCAGTCATGAATAATCCTTTTGCCCTGAGTGCTGCCTGTGTAGTCAACGTGCTTCTGTATCATTTCTTTTATTTCGTCCATTTCCTTCTGGCTTGTTATTGTTTCAACATTGCTTATTGAACTGTTGAGGCAATCTTCTTCAAAATCAAGCACATAAACCGTTCCTCCGGACATGCCTGCTGCAAAGTTCCTGCCTGTCTTTCCAAGTATGATTACTTTTCCGCCTGTCATGTATTCGCATCCATGGTCTCCGACACCTTCAATTACAGCCTTCATGCCACTGTTTCTTATGAGGAACCTTTCCCCTGCTTTTCCGCAGATGTAAGCCTCACCTGATGTTGCTCCATAGAATGCAGCATTTCCTATGATAATATTTTTTTCAGGTACGAAATCTGAATCCTTTGGAGGATATACTATTATTTTTCCTCCTGAAAGTCCCTTGCCAATATAGTCGTTTGAATCTCCCTCAAGCTCCAGTGTCATTCCTTTTGGAATGAATGCTCCGAAACTTTGTCCTGCGGTTCCCACAAATGACAAGTGTATTGTGTCGTCTGCAAGTCCTGTTTCTCCATATTGTTTTGATATTTCACTTCCTATGATTGTTCCAACAACTCTGTCTGTGTTGTTTATTTTGAGTTTGGCCCGGATAGGCTTCTGGTTTTCAAGAGCAGGCTTCACCATCTTCAAGAGCTTTTTCATATCCATTGATTTGTCAAGCATATGATTTTGCGGTTGAATGTTGTACCTGCCAACATCAGCCCCCGAGAAAGGCTGGTACAATATTTGTGACATATCTATTTTCTTGGCTTTCCAGTTTGTTATGTTTTCCTTTTGTTTCAGCTTATCGGTCCTTCCAACCATTTCCTTCAACGTCCTGAAACCAAGCTGAGCCATTATTTCTCTCAGTTCTCTGGCCATGAACCTCATGAAGTTTTCTATGTGCTCCGGTTTTCCACCGAAATTTTTTCTTAAATTCTCATCCTGAGTTGCAATTCCTATAGGGCACGTGTTTAAGTTACACACTCTCATCATAACGCAGCCCAATACTACAAGTGGAGTTGTGGCAAAACCGAATTCTTCAGCTCCAAGCATTGCTGCAATTGCTATGTCTCTTCCTGACAAAAGCTTGCCGTCTGTTTCAAGAGCAACGCGGTCTCTTAAATTGTTTAATACAAGAGTCTGGTGTGCCTCAGCAAGACCTAATTCCCATGGAAGTCCTGTATTTCTGATGCTTGTTCTTGGTGCAGCTCCTGTTCCTCCGTCATAACCGCTTATGAGAATT
>NZ_JAJUJR010000335.1 GCF_029265225.1 Sedimentibacter sp. | reverse complement strand
CGGCAGGTCCGCCCAATGGCACATATTTTTCACGTCTGAAAGCAACACTGCCGTTTCCGCCTTTGCCGGCTTTAACATTTATTTTTGCTATGTCTACAAACATTTTATCCCAACCTTTTCTAATTTGGGGACATTCCCCTAAGCCTACTCCAAAGACTCACCCTGCTTAGGGGTGTGTCCCCATTCCTTTTAGCAAACAAAAACCTACCGTTAAGGTAGGTCACTTTCGTTTATTATGCTTCTAATTCACAAGGATATACACTGACTTGCTTTCTTGTTTTGTCTTTTCTTTCAAACTTAACTTTTCCATCTACCATTGCAAACAATGTATCATCGCTGCCGATGCCTACATTCAAGCCAGGATGAAGTTTAGTTCCTCTCTGTCTTACAAGAATATTTCCAGCCAATACGAATTGACCGTCAGTTCTTTTTACTCCAAGTCTTTTAGCATTGCTATCACGACCGTTTTTAGAGCTACCAACACCTTTTTTATGTGCGAATAACTGTAAGTTTAATTTCAATAACATGGTTACACCTCCTCAAATTTAAGTGTAATATAATCACTGTAATCTTCCAGCAACAATTCAATTCCTACCATAAAGTTTCTGTATATGACATCAGTCTTTTCATTTATCTCAAAAGTCCTCATGCTCATAAATCCGGTCTCATCATCAACTTCATAACTTATGAATTCAGGACTCACACCTGCAACTAAGTTCATTGCGTTAAGTGCAGTGTAAGATAAAATTGAAACTGATGCGCATACTATGTCCGATCCTTCTTCAGCGTATCCAGAATGACCTTCAACTATAAAACCATTGATTTCTTCTTTAGTTTTATATATTGTGATTGTAATCATATCACTATCCAACTATTTTACCGATTTTTACTTGTGTATATGGCTGACGATGTCCTTGTTTCTTTCTGTAATCTTTTTTAGCTTTGTATTTGAAAATTATGATTTTCTTTGCCTTACCTTGGTTTTCAACTACAGCTTCAACTACAGCTCCGTCAACATATGGTTTTCCAACATTTAATTTTCCTTCATCAGCTACAAGTAAAACTTTATCAAATTTTACTGTTTCACCATCAGCGATTTCAAGTTTTTCAACTCTTACAACATCGCCTTCCTGAACTCTATATTGTTTTCCACCTGTTTCAATAATTGCGTACATAATATTACCTCCTCTTCCCAGTCTCGCCATTGCAGGTACATAAGTTTTAACCTGATCCGTGCGGCTCTTGCAAATATAAAGTTTATCAAACATTGGCAAGTTTGTCAACTTATTTTTCATCATTTAAATATGAATTTATATATTCAGTCTTTCCCATTTTATCAACAACAATTTCGTCAGTGCTCATGAGATCATCTAGTTTGAAAAATATTTTTATGTTGTATTTGTTTTCAACTTTGCTTATAATATCCGCGCAGTTATTTTTAATATAATTTTTCATAAGGTAACCGCATTTAAGGACAACAGCATCAGATGAAGTGTTTCTTACAATGTTTTTCACTATGCTTTCAAGCCTGAAGAAAACATACAGCTTAGATCCGGTTCTTCCGCTCCCGCTGCAGTGGCTGCACTGCTGCGTTATAAGGTTGTAGAAGTTATCCTTGTTTTTCTTTCTTGTGATTTCCATCAGGTTGAGCTTTGTCATTCCAAGAATGTTTGTTTTTGCCTTGTCATCCTTGAACACTGATCTTGCCTTGTTTATTATGATTTCTATATTTTCCTTATTTTTTACATCAATGAAATCAATTATTATGATTCCGCTTATGTTTCGAAGTCTCACCTGTCTGGCTATTTCATCAAGTGCTGAAAGATTAAGCTGAAGTGCTGTTTCCTCCATGTTTTCGCTTCCTATGAATTTGCCGCTGTTGACGTCAATAACCGTCAAGGCTTCCGTAACATCAATGAATATGGAACCTCCGTTTTCAAGCTCAACTTTCCTTTGGAAAAGAGTCTTGATTTGATTTTCCAAATTGAAGTCCTGAAATGCCCTTTCCGATTCAATAATTCTTATGTGCTTGAGATTATCCTTGCAGCCCTTCAAAAGGGATGTGATTAAATCCTTTGTTTTTTTGTCCTCAACATAAATTTCATCAACTGTTGAATCTATGGAATCCAAAAATACTTTTTCCACAAGAGAATTGCTTTTGTAAAGAAGCTTGGGGGCATAGGAATAGTTGTTTTCCTTTTCTATCTGGCTATATATGGCCGAAAGTCTGTTGTATTCATTTTCAATGTCTTCACTGTCACAGTCCTCGGAAAACGTCCTGATAATCATTCCGTTTCCATCTGTCATTATTGACTTGCCTATTTCCGTCAGTCTTTTTCTTTCTTCTGCATCCTTGATTTTCTTTGATAAGTTCACTTTCGTGCTTTTTGGAATAAGGGCGATGTACTTGCCTGAAATTGAAATATCAGTTGTTACTGCAATGTTTTTTTCGCCAATGGGCTCCCTTGCAATCTGCACAAGAATTTCTTCACCTTTTTTCAAAACATTGACGATACTCTTGGCGTCCTTTTTCTTCAGATTTTTATCCTTCAGGAATTTATCGGAAAGCAGATCATCTAGAAATAAATATGCGTTTTTTTCAAGGCCCACATCAACAAAGGCTGCTTCCATACCGGGCAGTATGTTCATGACTCTTCCTTTGTAAATGTTTCCCACAAGACTCTTGAAGTCCTTTTCTTCATGGACAAAATCATGCAGTCTTCCATCCTTAAGGATGGCCACCTGATCAAAAAAAACCGAATTGTTGATTATGACCTGCTTCATAATATCCCCCCCCTTGATAATGAAGAATTAAGAATTAATTGAAGCAATCAGGCATAGCCTGATTGCAGCATTAATTTTTCACTCTTCATTCTTCATTCTTAATTGATTTCCTAAAGAATTGGCTGCATGTTTTTATCCAGCGCATCTATTTTCATTATTGAATGATATTCTGCGGTGAAGCCTCTTTCTTCCATTAGTTTTAAAACTTCATCAACTTTCATGCT
>NZ_JAJUJR010000358.1 GCF_029265225.1 Sedimentibacter sp. | reverse complement strand
CATCTTTCAACAGAAATTATCCTCCGGCCAAAAGATGAAGCATCTGGACGTCATCACCGTCATTGACAATTGTTGTCTTATAATCTTCTTCTTCCACATGCTGTCCATTAATTTTTACTATTATTTTGGGCCATGAAAATTTCTTGATCTTCATTATATCATCAACAGTCATTCCCGGTTTCCATTGGAAATCACGGTTGTTTACTTTTATCATTTAAACACCACCTTTCGATAATTAAGAATGAATAATGAAGAGTTAATAATTAATGAAGGAATTGTGCAACGCACAATTCCAGCCACCATTCTTAATTCTTAACTCTTAATTCTTAATTTTTTTATTGAAGGTCTTTAACGACTTCAATCAGTTCCGGCAGGTCCATGCCCAGCTCTTTAAGGTGTTCTATTGTTGGTACACCGTTTGAATTCCAGCCTCTTCTTTTGTATACTGCATCTGTAAGTTTTTCATACTGGTCTTCCCTGTAGCTTCTTAAAACTGCCATTTTTTCTTCAGTTGTTTTTCCTGTTATATCATATCCAAGCTTTTCTTTCAACTGTGTGTCATATCTATCTTGTCTTGATAAATATTCTTCTTTTGTAACAGGTCCCATTGAACGGTATGGAGTTTTGTCGTCTTTTCTCAATCCCTTGCCCAGTCTTATGTTGAATATTCTCTGGAAGTTGTAAACTCTTTCAGATTCTCTCACCATGTCATCTGTTCCAAGTCTTTTTCCTGTCACTCCGTATACAATGTCCAGATAATTCTGCACATGTTCAGGAATTTTTGCAGGTTCTGAAGTGAACTTGTTGTTTGCAGGAGCTATGTCGTTCCATGGAAGCTTGCAAAGACCGTAAAGTCCAAACCAAGTCCTGAACATCGGGAAGTAATGCAATGCTTCTGCCTTGTCTTCAAATGTAGGTATCTGATTATTAACCATGTCCATGAATATTAGCCATGCTTCATCGTGCTGAGGTCCTTTGTTTGTCAAGCCGTAGCCGCCCTGCTGCGCCAATGATTCCTTTGAGCCGTATTCTGAATATTCAAGACCTTTTTGTTCCATACCTATGTCAAACAAGAAATCAGCATCTGCTCCGTATTGTTCAACAAACAGCTTTTTCATTCTGTGAATTCCCTGACCTACAACAACACCGAAACCTTCGCCCCTTGACATCTGGTGGAGAAGCTCAGCTGCTGAATAGAAGTTCCCGAAATTAAGTTCAAGTCCTCCGGTGATTTCCTTGTTGATTATTCCTCTTTCATAACATTCCATTGCAAATGCTGTGGCTGTTCCGAAAGAAATTGTGTCAATGGCGTAAGTATCGCAGTAGAAGTTTAGTTCCAGAATTCCTTCAGGGTCAAATATTGCACAGTTTGATCCAAGACCAGCTGCATTTTCATATTCAGGTCCGTCAACTGTAACCTTATGCCCTTTGTATGGTCCGGTTTTCAAGGTAAAATTGTCTGCGGCTTTTGCACAGGCCAAGGAGCATCCATACCAGCATCCGTCCTGAACTCCCTGTGTAATGTATTTGTCTATGAAGACTGTCGATTTAATTTTTTGAGTGTCAGGATGGCTTCCGTACTGATAGTTCATAACAGGAAGTAAGTCGTATTCATCCATTACCTCTATAATATTTGCTGTTCCTATTTTACGCATGTTGTTTTGCTTAGGGTCAAGGTCATGAACTTCCTTGTGAAGCTTTATTCCTGTTCTGTTAAGAATTCCCTGGTCGAAAGGATTATTCAAATCTCCTTTAACTGAACTGAATTTTACAACAAGGGCCTTGATTTTTTTGTCTCTGAATACTGTTCCTATTCCTCCGCGGCCTGCTTGTTTTAATCTTGCAACCTTTCTTCGCGGATCATAGAACGTAAAATTCAAAAGTCCCATGCGTGTGTGCTCAGCACCGGTTCCTGCAGTTACAACAGCAATGTTTCTTTTGTCAGCTTCATCATCTGCATACATTTCTGTAAGCTGTTCTCCAAGAACGTGACCATCAACTGCTTCTAAAGGTGCCTCTTCAATTCTTACTGTTCCATTGTTGCCGTCAATAACAATTATTATGTCCTTTTCTGATTTTCCCTGCAATTCAAGGGCATCCCATCCTGAGAACTTTAAAAGAGGTCCAAAATAGCCTCCCACATTTGAATCAATTGGCATGTCCGTGGCAGGTGAAATGCTGCAAACAAGTGACTTTCCTGAACCAGGATACTGAGTGATGCCGCATACAGGTCCTCCTGAAATTATTATTTCATTTTCAGGATCATTCCACTTTGTTGAAGGTGTTGTGGCATTCCATAAATACCAGAGGCCAAAGCCCTTTCCTCCAACAAATTTATCTTTCATCATCTGGCTTACGGGTTTTGATTCTATTTTATTGTCTGAAACATTTACATAAAGTGATCTGCTTGTGTATCCCTTGTCTATTTTTCCCAATTCATACTTGTATTCCGCCAACAGCTTGTGGCTATCTCTTAAAACTTTAACATCCATATTGCGCTCCTATTTATTAAAAAGTTTATCAAGCTTTAGTTCCTGTGATTGTGAATCATCTTTTTCAGCCAGGCTGATAGCTCCTGTTGGACATTCTTTTGCACATAATCCGCAGGCTATGCACTTGAAAGGCTCAATATAATCGTCATGCTGTCTCATGGACAGTTCCGGGCAGAATCCCACACACATAAAGCATCCCACACAAATTTTTTT
>NZ_JAJUJR010000312.1 GCF_029265225.1 Sedimentibacter sp. | reverse complement strand
TGCTGACAGCACGGAACAGATAAAATTATGTCCGTGTTCCACATGATTGCCTTAACCAAGGCCGCGTCCGTTGCATTGTCGCAGGCATGAAGGGTGACAATCATATCCACCTTTTCCTTGTATTCAAAGTTTTTTATGTCACCGTGCAAAAATTCAAGATGCTCATAATTTAAACTTTTTGCTGTATGGTTGCAAAACTCTATAACATCCTTTTTCAAATCAAGGCCGATTATTTTCACTTTAATGTTTTTTATAAAATAAAAGTAATAATACAATGCAAATGTAAGATATGCCTTACCGCATCCGAAATCAATTATCATGAAATCATCCTGTAGTGTTTTGTCCTTTAAGGAATCATCCACAATTTCCAGGAATTTGTTTATTTGTTTGAACTTATCGTACTTCTTGGCATATACATCGCCTTCAGGATTCATTACGCCCAAATGGCACAAGAAATCACAGGGTTCATGTTCCCTGATTATATATTGTTTCTGCTTGTTATGTTCATCAATTTTTTGCTTTTTGGTCGGTTCTTTTTCTGTAACCTTAACCATTCCTTTTTTACTTACCATTAGCTGAAAGTCTGAATCTTCCGTAAATATATTGATGTTCCTGTAGTCATGCACTATCATGTTCACTATTCTTTCAGCAGCATCCTCATAGGAGCAGTTTTCATGGAAAGCCTGCTTGTCGGTAAATTTTTCAAGCTGTATAAAATTTTCTCCCTTTAGTGAAACAGTCCTGGCTGTAATTTTTTTGTAGGGGTTTTCAGACTTGTTTCTTGGAGTTGTAAACACTGCGTAAATAAATTTATTTTGCTTTAAACTGTTTGTAACTATTTCATGTATGTTCAATATAACACCCTCCATATTAATGAAGAATGAAGAGTGAAGAATGAAAAATTAATAGATGGATTTGTGCTTGAGCACAAATCCTTCCATAATTCTTAATTCTTAATTCTTAATTCTTAATTGTTTTTATTTGTAGCTGCTTTTCAGTGACACAATGCGGTTGAAGACAAGGTGGTTGTCATTTGAATCCTGGTCTATGATGAAATAACCGTGTCTTAAGAACTGGAATCTTTCTCCTGCTTTCTTTTCCTTCATGGAAGGTTCAACCTTGCAGTTCTTCAGCACTACCTTAGAATTTGGATTAAGTTTTTCAAGGAAATTTGTTTTGTCATAATCCTGGTCTTCCATCATGTAGTCATAAAGTCTCACTTCTGCATCCTGGCAGTGTCTTGCAGAAACCCAGTGCAGCGTTCCCTTTACTTTTCTTCCTGTGAATCCTGAGCCGCTTCTTGTTTCCGGGTCATATGTACAGTGAACTTCTGTCACATTTCCGTTTTCATCCTTTACAAAATCATCGCATCGAACAAAGTAAGCATTTCTAAGTCTTACTTCATTGCCCGGGAAAAGTCTGAAATATTTCTTCGGAGGAACTTCCATGAAATCTTCTCTTTCTATGTAAATTTCTCTGCAGAAGGGCACCTTTCTTGTTCCCATTTCAGGATTGTCAGGATTGTTTTCAGTTTCCATGTATTCAACCTGGTCCTCAGGGTAGTTTGTTATGATGAGTTTTATCGGATCCAATACAGCCATTGTTCTTTCAGCCTTCAGGCTCAAATCATCTCTGACCGCATGTTCAAGCATTGCAATGTCAACAACGCTTTGTGCCTTGGAAACTCCTATTGCTTCACAGAAATTGTTGATTGCTTCTGGAGTGTAGCCTCTTCTTCTTAAGGCTGCAACAGTTGGCATACGAGGATCATCCCATCCGTCAACATATCCTTCTTCAACCATTTTCTTAAGGTATCTTTTTCCCATCATTGTCTTTGTAAGGAACAATTTTGCAAATTCTATCTGTTTTGTAGGAGCCGCTTTGAAATCTTCCAGATTGCTCAACAGCCAGTCGTAGAACGGTCTGTGATCTTCGAATTCCAGCGTGCATATTGAATGAGTTATTCCTTCTATGGCATCTTCTATTGGATGGGCGTAGTCATACATTGGATAAATGCACCACTTGTCGCCTGTGTTGTGATGAGATTCATGAAGTATTCTGTAAATTACAGGATCACGCATGTTGATGTTCGGACTTGCCATATCAATTTTGGCTCTTAATACCTTTGCTCCGTTTTCAAACTCTCCGTTTTTCATTTTTTCGAAAAGTTCAAGGTTTTCTTCAATAGATCTGTTTCTCCAGGGGCTTTCCTTGCCAGGTTCAGTAAGAGTTCCTCTGTATTCCCTTATTTCATCTGCAGAAAGGTCGTCAACGAATGCAAGGGATTTTTTAATCAGCTCCACAGCGTACTCGTACATTTTTTCAAAGTAATTTGAAGCAAAGAATATTCTTTCTTCCCAGTCCGGACAAAGCCACTTTACATCTTTTATTATAGATTCAACAAAAGAATCATCTTCCTTTGTAGGATTCGTATCATCAAATCTTAAATTGAATATACCATTGTTTTTCTTTGCCAGACCATAGTTCAGGCATATGGATTTGGCATGGCCCACATGAAGGTAACCATTTGGTTCCGGAGGAAATCTCGTCTGCACCCTGTTGCCGTACGTTCCTTTAGCCAGGTCTTCATTGATTATTTTTTGAATAAAGTTAACCGATTCCCTGTTTTCTGAATTATTTTCGATTTCGCTCATTTAATTCCTCCTTGAATAATTTATATTATCAATATTTTATTTGCAATTTAACAGTAATTATGAATAATAATATTCATCTTTAAACTGGACAGACTCCTGCCATAATAACTTCACTTTATTATACTTAATGAAGCTCTTTATTTCAAGTTAATTATTCCAATATATTTATTATATCCCATAATTGAATAAATAGTTATTGCAAAGAAATTTTTGAAATTAAAAAAGGAACTACACGCGGTCCTCAGATTCTTGACAAAACTAATTTCAACAAATCGTAGGGGCGGATCTTGTGTACGCCTGTATTATTAAATCAATAATTTAATTATCTTCGGAGAACACGAGGTTCCCCCCTACAAAACGGCAATCCAGATTCACCGCAAATTGCTATATTGGTCCTCCCCTACACTATTGAAATAACTTAAACCTAAACTCTTTTAAATCACTTAATAATCCCGTTGGTAATCAATTCAAGACCTATGAGGCTGTCTATTTCCCCTGTCTTGATCTTCTTGTCAATATCTAGAATTTCCCGCATGTACCCTTCGATTTTTTCCTTACTTAAACCTTTAGTCTGCTTAGAAAGTTTTGTAGCAATGAAATTTTTAATTTTCATTTTTGTC
>NZ_JAJUJR010000406.1 GCF_029265225.1 Sedimentibacter sp. | reverse complement strand
TGTATGAACTTGGCAGAGGAGTTACACTCATAAATGTGACAGGCTGTTATACAAATGAAAAAAAGGTTCAGATAGAATCCGTATGTTCACCAAATCAGGCTGTCATGATACAAAAGTTAATAAAGCAAATTGATTCCACAGCCTTTGTAAAAGTGCTTCCTGTTATAAATGTGTGGGGCAAGGGAATCCGTTTCATAGACATAAGTTCGGAAGACTAATTTATTTTTAAAACAAAAGAATTAATAGCTATGCTCAAAGTAGAGCCTGGCTTTTTTTGTTTCCAATTTTTTATTGACATATTATTGAAAATTTAAGTACCGATTTTGTGATAAGACTTATATTTACTTGAATGAATTCTTGGAGGGCAGTACCATATTTTTAGTATATATAAAAATTTATGAGAATACATATTATAAAACTCATTTACAAACGTTTTCTCTTATGATACAATTTAAATATAGGAATGTTTTGGTTTTAATATTACATAGTTGATCAGGAGGAAAAAAATGAAAAAGGCATTAAGTATTGTATTATTAGTTACTTTAATTATTTCTGCAATGACATTCCCCGCTGCTGCTGAGGTAGATGTAACTTCATGGGCTACACCTGCAGCACCAACTGCAACACCTTCTGCAACACCAACCGCACCGGCTTCTGCTACTGCGGTAACAACAAATGTACCGGCAGGCGATGTTTACACAGTTGTAAGCGGAGATTTATTCTGGAAAATCGCTGCAAAATTCAATATGACAATTGATGAATTGGCAAAATTGAATCCACAGGTAAAGAACATCAACATGATTTATGTTGGCGATAAATTAATCGTCAAAGCTGTTGCTGCTGCTCCTGCGGCAACAACACCTACAGCAACAGCAACTGCAGAGAGAAAACTTTACCATGGATTTGGTGAGTCAGCTAACTACAGAATCAGAGGTGAATTTAAAGATAATCTTAACATAACTACTGCAAGCGTTATTTTCGACCAGGATGGAAGAATTGTAGACTTGACTTGGGATGTTATGGAAATTACATATGCTCTGTTCCCAGGATGGCTTGATCCTGCTGCTGACCAGGCAACAAAGGATACTTTTGTTGCATCGATTAACGATGTTTGGGAAACTAAGAGAGAAGAAGGCTATGCATATGATATGACACACTTAATATCAAAAGGCGCAGCTGACAACTTAACTAAAAAAGAATGGTTTGAACAACTTGATTACTATGAGTCATTCTTCAAAGGCATGACAGTAGCTGAAGTAGTTGCATGGAACGAAAAATATACTGACGCTAACGGAAGACCATATAAAATGGCATATACAGAAAAATTAACAGACGCTGACAAAGTAGTAACAGCTACTTTTACAGCTGAAGAAGCTGCAATGCTTGTTGATGTTACAACAAGCGCAACAATGGCACTTGAAGATCCTCACTCTCACTTCATTACAGCTTTAGTAGAAGCATATGAAGCAAGAGAAGAAATAAAATAATTTAGTTTTTTAAAACATTCCTAGGGGTTTGTCCTATAATCAAAAGATTTAGGACAAACTTTTTATTTTGACCAAATTTATAGAAAGTCAAAGTATAATTTCTTAATCGCAATGGAACAACGACAGGGCTTCCTTTGATACCTGAATGAATGCTTTTTCCATTGAAGACAGAGGATTGTTTTTTGAATATATCAGGACGAAATCGCGCACAATGCTGTAATCGTGAAGCTGACAGTACAAAATACCGGGCTTGTTGGAGCATGCAATCAAATGTGAAAGGAAACTGATACCCATGCCTAGAGCCACATAATTTCTGAGTGTTTCCATGTTCTGACTTTCAATTATGACATTTGGTGAAAAACCAGCATTTTCACATAAAGCATCGGCTTTTATGCGAAGCTTCATATTTTTTTTGAGAAGCATAAAAGGTTCATCTGCCAAGGCAGAAAAATTCTCAACGTACGGCCAGTGTTTATCAGGAGTAAGCTTTAGTTTATTGTTAATTCCGGCTTCATCAGGAACTGCCAGCAGTATTTTTTCATCGAACATGTGACAGTATGTCAAGTGTTCAGATGTAATCGGTAGCGGAATAAACGCAAAATCAAGCTCTCCGTTTTCAACCATTGTTTCCAGATGATCGGATGACTCTTCGGTTATTTCGATTTTAATTCCAGGATAATTTTCTTTTAATGCAGGAATAAGCGCCGGAAAAATAT
>NZ_JAJUJR010000488.1 GCF_029265225.1 Sedimentibacter sp. | reverse complement strand
TGTCTCTTGCTTCCCGACATCATCAGACCGAATTCAGCATCCGGAGCGTCAGGAGGAAGCACGCCTTCAACCTTGCCTTCACAAACAATTACAATTCTGTCACTTATAGCTCTTAATTCTGCAAGTTCGGAAGAAGTCATCACAATAGTCATTCCATATTCTGTATTTAACTGTTTCAATAAATCAAGAACAAGTTTTTTTGCTCCTATGTCTATTCCTCTTGTTGGTTCAGAAACCAAAAGAAGTGTAGGATTCAAAGATAATGCTCTTGCAACACAAACTTTCTGCTGGTTGCCTCCGCTTAATCTTCCAACTTTTTGAAGCGGTGATGTACATCTTATATCAAGATCCTTGATCATTTTGTCTGCATGTGATCTTATTTTGCCGGCATCCTTAAATCTGAAAGGTCCCAATTTATTTAAAAAGTCATTGTTTATCTGCATTGCTGAAAATGCTATGTTCAGTTCTATAGATTCATCAAGCAGTAAACCAATGCCCTTCCTGTCTTCACTCACAAATGCAAGTCCTGATTTTATGGCAGCCTTCGGATCATTTAAATTAAGAGTTTTTCCATTAAAAGTAACTGCACCGCTTGATGGATAAATTCCCATCAATCCGTTAGCAAGTCCCAGTTTTCCTTGTCCTGCCAAACCGCCTATGCCGACAATTTCTCCTTTTTTAACATCAAGGTCGATTCCCTTTACTCTTTCGCCCGGCATCGCTACATTTAGATCCTTAATACTTAAAATGATTTCATCAGAAGCATTTTTATTTGTGCTTTCACTTCTGTCGATTGAAATTTTTCTTCCAACCATAAGCTGTGCTATTTCAAATTTATTTGTATCTTTTATGTCTTTTGTTGCAACATGCTCGCCATCCCTAAGCACAGTAACCTTGTCTGCAACGTCAACAATTTCATCAAGCCTGTGGCTTATGAACAATATTCCTATTCCCTTCTGAGAAAGCTTTCTTATGGCGTCCAGAAGATTTTTTGCTTCGGCTTCAGCAAGAACTGCAGTGGGTTCATCAAATACAAGAATTTTTATTCCTGTCTTGTCAATTTCACGGGCTATTTCAATAAACTGCATGTGCCCTACAGGGAGACCTGCAACAGG
>NZ_JAJUJR010000443.1 GCF_029265225.1 Sedimentibacter sp. | reverse complement strand
CTGAAGCAATTAGAAAACAACTGGGAATTTCAAGGGCAATAGCAGAAGTTCTTCCTCAGGACAAGGAAAGAGAAATAAGAAAAATCCAGGAACAAGGAAGAAAAGTTGCCATGATAGGAGACGGCATAAACGATGCTCCCGCTCTTGCAAGAGCTGACGTTGGAATTGCCATAGGAGCAGGAACCGACGTTGCCATAGAATCTGCCGACATAGTACTCATAAGAAGTGATTTACTGGATGCTGTTACAGCAGTGCAGCTGAGCAAATCAACAATCAGAAATATCAAACAAAACCTGTTCTGGGCATTCATATATAATGTAATAGGAATACCGCTGGCTGCAGGATTGTTCTACGGAATACTTGGATGGAAGTTGAATCCGATGTTTGCTGCAGGAGCCATGAGCTTAAGTTCAGTGTCTGTTGTGTCAAATGCGTTAAGGCTTAAATTCTTCAAGCCTGTAAGAATTGTTGAAGAAACTCCTGAAGGCACAAAAGAATCAAATGAAACAATAAATAATAAAGGTGACTCAGTCATTAATAAAGACTTTACAAATAAATCAAACAATAATGGAGGAAATAAAATGAACAAGGTTTTAACAGTTGAAGGAATGAGCTGCGGACACTGCAAGGCAGCAGTTGAAAAGGCACTGAAGAATGTAGATGGAGTTGACAATGCAGTTGTTGATTTAAGCAGCAAGACAGCAGAAGTAACATTGTCAAAGGAAGTAAGCACAGAAGCTCTGACAAATGCAGTTACTGAAGCAGGATATGAAGTTACGGAAGTAAAATAACGAAGGGGCAGCAATCAATATGATTGCTGCTTTTTGTTTTGAAAATTGTCAAAATATACAAAAAAGTTTTACCTTATTTTAAAACATAATAACAAATATTAATACATAAAAATTAAATTTATGATATAATGTATTCATAATGGCACAAGAAAGGATCAAATATGAATTTAAAAAGGATTTCATTTATTTTTTTAATTCCTGTTTCTCTTTTTCTCACCTTGTATGCAAGACATTACATGAGCTTTGCAGAATTTTATGCTGTTGAAATCTATCCTGTATTTGCAGAAACAATAAGCTTCATATCGTCCAAGACATCTGTTTCCGCAGCTGAAATAATAATCGCAGTGCTGGTTGTCCTTCTGGTCATTTATACGTTGTGGATGATTGTAAACTCCGTAAAGCACGGGACAGCGGATTTCTTCAAGCAATATGCTGTAAATTTGCTGGCTTATGCATCCGTGCTTTATTTTTTATTTGTGCTTTTCTGCGGAATCAATTATTACAGATATGAATTCACATTTTACAGCGGACTTGAAATAAGGGATTCTTCAAAGGAAGAGCTCACAGCATTATGCGAAACATTAATTCAGGATGCAAACAATCTGCGTGCCGGACTAACAACAGGCGAAAATAGCACTGCAGAACTTTTTGACCGGAATTATTACGGCACTGCTCAAAGGGCAAGAGATTCCTTTGACAACATTGCAAAGGAATATGGCGTTCTTAAGGGAAATTACCCTGCACCAAAGCCTGTAAAGATGTCACGGGCAATGTCCCACATGAATATAACGGGCGTGTTTTTTCCATATACATTTGAAGCCAATGTCAATGTTGACATTCCTCCATACCAGATACCTTCCACCATGCTTCACGAACTGGTGCATTTGAGAGGATTTATGAGGGAAGACGAAGCTAACTTCATTTCTTACCTTGCATGCATAAATTCTGATTTTGAAGACTTTGCGTACAGCGGGACCATGCTTGCACTTACATACAGCATGAACGCACTGTAT